>NZ_CAKQVD010000009.1 GCF_934277605.1 uncultured Anaerotignum sp. | reverse complement strand
TCCACAGTATCTCCAACAGTATAGCATACAGTCCTTGGAGAGGGACTATAAACACTACTACTTTATAATACGAGGAGGGAGAAAATGACTGCACAGAAATTTGAATCGGTGTTTCGGAAAATTTCGTTATCCATGCCGCTGTTGGAAGCCTTTGGGGATACAGAGGTGCAAAAGCTGACGATCCATAAAAAAGAGCGTACCGTCAGCATAGCGCTTGCCGCAAAAAAAATAATTCCGCTGCAAATGCGGGAGGAGCTGCGAAAGGAGCTTTTGCATAACCTGCCGGGGATACAGGCAGTGACACTTGGCGTTACATACGAATTGGCAGAAAAAAGTCCTGAAAAATTGGCTGCAGACTATTGGGAAAGCATGAAAACCCTTGTAAGCCAAGAAAGCAAGATTTGCGCCGGTGTTATTACGGATGCAGAGTGGAAGATTACTGAACGAAAGCTGCAAATCCTTGTAAAGCATAATATGGCATATTATTTGGCACAAAAGCACTTGGATGATGCCATTATGAAAATGATTCGGGAGGAAACGGGAGAAGCTCTGCTGGTGCAATTTAAAAACCAACAGGAAAGTGCAGAAGAACGTGCTGTTTTCGAGGAAACACAGAAAAAGAAGCTGGAAGAAATCAGCAAGCAAATCATCACAACACAAGCAGAGGTTGTGCAGGAGAAGGCCGATGCAGAGGTGGCAGCCGTTTCCTCCTCTGTTTCCAAAGGGATTCTTCTTGGCAAGGAAATCAACGGCAATAACCAAAGAATCATTGATACAAAGATAATCGGAGAGAATGTGATTGTTGAGGGCAGCATTTACAACATTGAGCCGAGAGAAATCAAGGGCGAAAAATATATTGTTTCCTTCGATATTACGGACTTGAGCGATTCCACAACAGTTAAATTCTTTGTAAAAAAGAGTGTTTTTGATGCGGAATTAAGCGATAAAATCAAAAAAGGAAAATATCTGCGTGTGCAGGGCGAGGTGCAGTTTGATAAATACACCAAGGAAATTGATATTATGGCGAAAAATATTATGACTGCATCGGCACCCGCACCCCGCATGGATGATGCGGAGGAAAAACGGGTAGAGCTGCATTTGCATACCCAGATGAGCAGTATGGATGGTGTGACGCACGTTAAGAAATACATTGAGCGTGCGATTGCATGGGGACACAAGGCGATTGCGATAACGGACCATGGTGTTGTGCAGGCCTTTCCGGATGCAATGAATGCCATTGGCAAAGCGGATTTAAAAGTCATTTACGGTGTAGAGGCTTATTTGATTGATGACTTAGGCAGTGTGGTTACAATGCCACGAGGACAATCCTTGGATGATACCTTTGTTGTGTTTGATATCGAAACCACAGGGCTTTCCAGAGAAACCGAAAGCATTACGGAAATTGGTGCTGTTAAGGTACAGAACGGGAAAATTGTTGACCGCTTCAGCAGCTTTGTAAACCCTGAAAAGCCTATTTCAGCAGAAATCACAAAGCTGACAGGCATTACAAATGAAATGGTTGCGGATGCACCTGTTATCCAAGAGGCTTTGCCAAGGTTTTTGGATTTTTGCGAGGATGCTGTGCTTGTGGCACACAATGCCGGCTTTGATACCGGCTTTATTCGCTTAAATGCAGAGCGAAAATGCGGCATAGAGGTAAAGAATACAATTCTGGATACCCTGGAGCTTTCCCGTTCCTTATTGCCTGATTTGAAAAAGCATAAGCTGGATATTGTTTGTGAGCATTTGGGTGTTTCCTTGGAGGGACACCATCGTGCTGTCAATGATGCGGAGGCAACGGCAGAGGTATTCTTGAAATTCATGGATATGCTTGTTGCAAAGGAAATCTATCGGGTGGATGACATCAATGTATTCTCCAGTCAGACGGTAAATTATAAAAAATTAAAGGCGCACCACGCCATTATTTTAGCGCAGAATTATGTTGGCTTGCGTAATCTGTATGAGTTGATTTCTCTTTCGCATATTGATTATTATTTCCGCAGACCACGCATTCCGAAAAGCAAGCTGATTCAGCATAGAGAAGGCTTGATTTTGGGAAGCGCCTGTGAAGCAGGGGAATTATATCGTGCAATTTTGGAGGACAAGCCCAAGCAGGTTATTGAGGAGCTGGTTCATTTTTACGATTACTTGGAAATTCAGCCATTGGGCAACAACCAATTTATGATTGATTCTCCGAGAGTGGAGATGGTTCATTCCAATGATGATATCATTGCCATCAATCAGCGGATTGTTGCCTTGGGCGAGGAGCATAATAAGCCCGTTGTTGCAACCTGTGATGTGCATTTTATCGATCCGCAGGATGCGTCATTCCGTAAAATCATCATGGCGGCTGAGGGCTTTGCCGATGCGGATAAGCAGGCACCTCTCTATTTGCGGACAACAAAGGAAATGCTGAAGGAATTTAGCTATCTTGGAGAAGAAAAGGCAAGAGAAGTCGTGATTACTAACACAAATAAAATTGCGGATATGATTGAAAAAATTAAGCCGATTCCGGATGATACCTTCCCGCCGAAAATTGAAGGGGCGGATGAGGAGCTGCGGCAAATCTGCATGGATAAGGCAATTTCGATTTACGGAGATCCGCTGCCTGCCATTGTGCAGGATAGATTGGAAACAGAATTGAACTCCATCATCAGCAACGGCTATGCGGTGCTTTATATCATTGCACAGAAGCTGGTATGGAAATCCGTAGCGGATGGCTATTTGGTTGGCTCCCGTGGCTCTGTTGGCTCATCCTTTGCCGCAAACATGGCGGGGATTACAGAGGTAAATTCTTTGCCGCCGCATTATATTTGTGATAACTGCAAATATTCCGATTTTGAATCGGAAACAGTAAAGGCGTTTGCTATGGAGGAGGCCAGCGGCTGTGATATGCCGGATAAGGATTGCCCTGTTTGCGGGCATAAGCTCAGAAAGGATGGGCATGATATTCCCTTCCAGACCTTCTTGGGCTTTGAAGGGGATAAGGAGCCGGATATTGACTTGAACTTCTCCGGCGATTATCAGCAGCAGGCGCACGCCTATACAGAGGTGCTTTTTGGCAAAGGCAAGGTGTTTAAAGCGGGTACGATTGGTACCTTGGCGGATAAAACCGCTTACGGATTTGTAAAAAAATACTTTGATGCCAGAGAAATCACACCGCATAATGCGGAAATCCAACGTCTTGTGGATGGGTGTACCGGTGTAAAGCGTACGACAGGGCAGCACCCCGGTGGGCTGATGGTTGTGCCAAGCGACCATGATATCCATGAATTTTGTCCGATTCAGCGTCCTGCAAATGACGTAAACTCGACAGTTACAACAACGCATTTTGATTATCATTCAATTTCCGGACGCTTGCTGAAGCTTGACCTTCTGGGGCATGATGATCCTACGGTCATTCGTATGCTTTATGACCTGACGGGAGTGAATCCGCAGGATGTTCCCTTAGGAGATCCGGAAACGATGTCTTTGTTTGAATCTCCAAAGGCGTTGGGCGTGACGGAGGAGGATATCAACTGTAAGACAGGCACATTGGGAATCCCTGAGTTTGGCACGAAGTTTGTAAGAGGGATGCTGATTGATACAAAGCCAAAGTCCTTTGCGGATTTACTGCGTATTTCCGGTCTGTCTCATGGGACAGATGTATGGCTGGGCAATGCACAAACCTTGATTGAAAATGGCACCATTACCCTAAAGGAAACCATTTCTACAAGAGACAGTATTATGATTTACCTCATCAACAAGGGGGTAGAAAAAAAGAAGTCCTTTAAAATCATGGAAAAGGTTAGAAAGGGGAAGGGACTGACAGAGGAGGATATTGCGGACATGAAGGCCTCCAATGTTCCGGATTGGTATATCGAATCCTGCCAAAAAATTAAGTATATGTTCCCGAAGGCACACGCAGCGGCGTATGTGATGATGGCATTCCGCATTGCATATTTTAAAATCAATTATCCAAAGGCGTATTATGCTTCTTATTTCTCGGTGCGTGCCTGTGATGACTTTGATTATTCCTGCATGTGCAAGGGGATTGATGTGGCAAGGGATGCCATTAAGGAAATTCAGGCAAAGGGGCAGGAAGCAACGGCAAAGGATAAAAATAAACAAACCGTTTTGGAAATTGTAGTTGAATTTTATGCCAGAGGGTTTCAATTCTGTCCGATTGATTTGTACCGTTCCGACGCAAAGAATTTTATTCCCACAGAGGATGGACTTTTGCCGCCCTTCAGCTCTTTGCAGGGGCTTGGTGTGAATGCGGCACAAAGCATTGTGGAGGGAAGAAAGGACGGAGAATTTAATACCTTGGAGGAATTAAAGGAAAGAACGACTTTAGGGCGTTCTCTGATTGATTTATTGAAGGAAAACGGTATTCTGGACGGGATTCCCGAAACTAACCAGCTTTGCTTGTTTTGATAACGGAAAAGGAAAAAGCAGTTTGCGAAATCAAATCGTAAACTGCTTTCTTTTTTTGCTTAAAAATAGGAATCCAAAGCGTGTTCAGCCAACTGCTTTTCCGTATTGGCACGGATGACAAGCCCAAGCACCAGAAGAATTCGGCGCAGCTCTCTGTCCTCACAGCCCAGCATAATTTCCTTGCCGTAAAAGGATTCATCCGCCTTTCCCTCTGCCATATTTGCAAGATATTCATTGGTGCTTTTTTGCAAAGCAACAAAGCCTGCATAAATGGTTTCAATTTGCTGTGCCTGCTTATCCTTGTTCGCTTCTGTCAGCGCAACATGGAACAGCACCCCGATATCCTTGATAGAGAGGATAGATTTCAGATGATAAATCATAATTAAAAGCATTAGGTGTGTACGGCTATATTTTTTCTTTATCGGAGGAGGAAAAATTTTCGCCTTCGTATAGTTGTTAATCATGGTTTTTGTCAGAATTTTATCCTCATCATTTCGTTTATACTGTGCCAAGCTATGATCCATAAAGGTTGTCACTTGATCCATATATAAATCAATATTGGGAATATCCTCAATTTCAATGACATCAGCGGAGCGAATCCGAGTGGCATATCGTTCAATCACTTCATTAAATGTGTTCATGCGTTCTCACCTCGACTTGAAGTAAAATGTTCATATTTTCTATTATATAGTAATTCATACTATGTCGCAAGTTTTTCTTAAAAAAATACAGGAATCCCTTGAAATAGCAGAAAGAATGTGTTAGTATATCAATATCATAAGATGTAGTATTAAATACTACTTATTGCAAAGGAGATGTAATTATGGAAATGGCAATCGAAAAAAGAAAAGCTTTTCATGCAAGAGATCCGCTGAGTGCGCTGACACATTTTATTGGTTTTATCGCAGTGATTCCACCTATCATTTGCTTATTAAAGCGTGCGGAAACAACAGAACAGGTAATTTCCTTTGTGGTATTCGGTCTTTCTCTGCTTTTGTTATATGGCGCAAGCACGATTTATCACACCTTATGCTTATCCGCCGAAAAAATTGCTTTCTTAAGACGGATTGACCACATGATGATTTTTGTTTTAATCGCCGGAACCTATACCCCTGTTTGCATGGTTATCCTGCCGGGACTGTGGGGCAAGGCATTGCTTGCGGCAGTTTGGGGTGTTGCGATATTTGGTATTTTTATGAAAATCTTTTGGATGAACGCACCTCGTTGGCTTTCCACCTTGATTTATGTCGGCATGGGCTGGTTGGCGGCAGCGGCGTTTGTTCCGTTGAAGGCAGCAATCGGCTGGGGCGGCTTAGGAATGCTTTTGGCGGGCGGTATTGTCTATACAGTTGGCGCAGTGATTTACGCATTGAAAAAACCGAATCTTGCTTTTTTGAAAAGCTTTGGATTCCATGAAATTTTCCATGTGTTCGTCATGCTTGGCTCTGCCTTCCACATTGCGTTCATGTTTTTATATGTATTATAATTGTTTTTTAATCTTCTTTTCGTTGACAATTTCATAGAAAATGATAGAATAAATAAAGAGGGCATCTATTTTTTTAGATGCCTGACTTTTTTTACAAAGACACAAAGGCTGCCCATAAGTAGAACCTTCTGCTTATTGTGGCAGTTTTTATGTGGAAGAAAAGCATAACGAGGTGAAAAAATGAAAAGAATATGGGATTATTTAAAACCCTATCGAAAGCTGGCAATTCTTGCGCCGATTTTGATGCTTTTGGAGGTTGGGGCAGAGCTTGCCATGCCAAAGCTGATGACCTATATGATTAACCAAGGCGTAGGTGCGGGAAACACTGCTTTGATAGCAAAAACAGGCGTGGAAATGCTTGTGATTGCCATTATCGGCATTATCGGCGGAATCGGATGCTTGATTTGTGCATCCTTAGTCAGCCAAAGAACAGGAACGGACTTAAGAAAGGCGGCATTTGAAAAGATACAGGAATTTTCCTTCCATAATATTGATACCTTTTCTACACCCTCCTTAATTACCCGACTGACAAATGATATCACGCAAATTCAGTTGGTTATTATGATTTGTCTGCGGATGTTGGTTCGTTCTCCTTTGCTTTGTGTCGGCAGTATCATCATGGCATTTTCCATTAACGCAAAAATTGCGGGAATGTTTTTAATAGTAGTCGCTCTTTTGGCCTTGGCAGTCTTTTTGATTCTGCGTGTGGCAATGCCAAAGTTTAAAATGGTGCAGGAAAAGCTTGATAAGGTAAATACCGTAATGCGTGAATGTCTTGCAGGGATTCGTGTTGTGAAGGCTTTTGTGCGCCATGATTATGAAGTCGAAAAATTTAACGAGGTCAATCAGGATTATAAAGAAACCACTGTCAGTGCGTTTCGCATGATGCTTTTGATGTCTCCTGTAATGATGATTTTGGTAAACGGCACAATCATCGGGATTCTTTGGTTTGGCGGCTTACAGACACAGGCAGGCAGTATGCGTGTGGAGGAAATCATGGCTTGCATTACCTATTTAATGCAGATGATGATGGCAACCATGCTGTTGGCAATGAACTTTATGTTTATCTCCAGAGCGAAGATTTCTTCTGACCGTTTGGAAGAAATTTTGGATACGGTTGTTGATATTGCTGATCCTGCGGAGCCGATGCGCCCTGCAAAGGCAGAAGGCAGAGTGGAATATCGACACGTTTCCTATCGGTATAAGCTTGGCAGTGGGGATCCTGTTTTGGATGACATCAGCTTTACGGCTGAACCGGGACAAACCATCGGGATTCTGGGGGAAACAGGCTCCGGCAAATCCACATTGGTAAACCTTTTGCCCAGATTATATGATGTAACAGAAGGGCAAATCTTGGTGGATGGCGTTGATGTGCGTGCGTATGCCATTCACGATTTGCGCAAGCGTGTTGCTGTTGTTCTGCAGGAAACCATTTTATTCTCCGGCACAATTCGGGATAACATCAAATGGGGCAAGCCTGATGCGACGGAGGAGGAAATTGTAGCGGCGGCACAAGCGGCACAAGCACATGATTTTATTATGGAGCTGCCCGATAAATATGACACAGAGCTGGGGCAGAGAGGCGTCAATGTTTCCGGTGGACAGAAACAGCGTATTTCCATTGCCAGAGCATTGATTCAAAATCCTTCCATTATCATTTTTGATGACAGCACAAGTGCAGTTGATTCCTTGACGGAAAAACGGATTCGACAGGCAATGAAAACTTCTCATAATGGCTGCACCAAGTTTATCATTGCGCAGAGAATCGGCTCTGTGAGGGATGCGGATAAAATCTTGGTTTTAAGCGGCGGCAAAATTGTTGCGGAAGGTAACCATAAATATCTTATGGAAACCAATAAAGAATATCAAGAGATCTTGGCATCTCAAATGAAGAAGGGAGTGATGGCAGATGGCGAATGAGAATATGCGAAAAGGCCCCGGCGGTCCCAGAGGTCCAAGAGGAATGTTTGCACATGGAAAGCCGAAAAATACAGGAAAAACCATTCTCCGTCTGTGCAAATATCTCGTGAAATTCTGGCCCATGATTTTGTTTTCCGTGGTCTGCATTGCGTTTACTACCTTCGGGACAGTCTATGCAACAAGCCTAATCGGTGTTGCGATTGATAAATATATTTCCGTTTTTGATTTTGCGGGGCTTTGGAAAATCTGCTTGGAGCTTTTGCTGATTTACGGTGCGGCGTCTCTGGCAACATGGCTTTATAGCTATTTCATGTTAAGAGTAGGGCAGGAAACCGTTGCAACCCTGCGAAAAGAAATCTTTGAGAAATTCCAAAGACTGCCTTTAAAATATTTTGATAAAACAACACATGGGGAATTGATGAGCCGTGTGACAAATGATGTTGACAACATTTCCATGTGTCTGAACAGCAGCATTTCTCAGATCTTGCAGAGTGTTTTAACAGTCATTGGTACATTTGCAATGATGCTTTATCTGAGCATCCCTCTAACGATTGCAACAATCGTAACCATTCCTTTGATGCTGTTGGTAACAAAATGGGTAACAAGCCATTCCAGAAAATATTTCAAGGCAAAGCAGGAGCAGCTTGGTGCATTGAACGGGCATATTGAAGAAATCATTTCCGGCCAGAAGGTTGTGAAGGTCTTTAGCCGAGAGGCAGAGGAAATCAAAAAATTTGAAAAGCTGAATCGTGCATTGCTTTCAAAGAGCGTGCGCGCAGAAATTTTTTCCGGTTCAATCGGGCCGATTATGACTGCAATCAACAATATGACTTATGCGATTGTGGTTGCTGTCGGCGGGATTTTGATGGTTGTCGGCAGCGGAATGACATTGGGGATTATCTCTAACTTTATTATTTATTCCAAACAGTTTGCAAGACCATTGACGGAGCTTGCAAACCAAGTCAACACGATTCTTTCTGCGATGGCAGGTGCAGAGCGTGTGTTTGAGGTTTTGGATGAGGAGGAAGAAAAGCCGGATGCGGCAGATGCCTATGAAATGGGCGAGATTGAAGGAGATGTTGTGCTGACGGATGTGAATTTCTCCTATGAAAAAGGCCATCCGATTTTGAAAAACATCAATCTATATGCCAGACCGGGGCAGACGATTGCATTTGTTGGGCCAACGGGTGCAGGGAAAACAACAATTATCAATCTGCTGACTCGTTTTTATGACATTGACAGTGGCTCGATTACCATTGATGGACATGATATCTACCGTACTAAGCGGGACAGCCTGCGTTCTGCCTTGAGCATTGTTTTGCAGGATACCTATTTGTTTACCGATTCCATCAAGGAAAACATCCGTTATGGCAGATTAAACGCAACGGATGAGGAAATCAAAGCAGCGGCAAAGCTTGCCAATGCACATGAATTTATCCGCAGATTGCCGGATGGCTATGATACAATGCTTACGGATGGCGGCGGCAACCTCAGCCAAGGACAGCGGCAGATGATATCCATTGCAAGAGCAATTTTGGCAAACCCCTCTGTTTTGATTTTGGATGAGGCAACCAGTAGCGTAGATACCCGCACAGAAGTGAAAATTCAAGAGGCTATGCATAATTTGATGAAGGGAAGAACAAACTTTATCATTGCACACCGCTTGAGTACCATTAAGGATGCGGATTTGATTGCTGTGGTTACACATGGGGAAATTATCGAAAGAGGAAACCATGAACAGCTGATGGCGAAAAAAGGCTTCTATTATAACCTGTATACAAATCAGTTTGATCAAAATGAAGCAGTATAACAAGAAGCCTGCATAATGTGGATTGTATTCTTTTAAAAAATTCCCAAAAATGCTTGATTTATTTTGGTTACTATGATATAAATGTATTTGTATAAAGACAATGATGAGGAAAAGTAAGCTTTTCATTTTCTTGCAGAGAGCTGTCGGTTGGTGTGAGACAGCAGAAAGGGAAGGCAGAACTGGCCTCGGAGTTCTGTTCCGAAAATGTATGACATGAGTAAGTTACAGCGGCAGCCGCCGTTATCGGTTTTGAGCGTGTTCGCTTTTTGCGGACAAAATAGAGTGGTAACACGGAGTATCCCTTCGTCTCTAACTGAGACGGAGGGACTTTTTTGTTATTCACGAATAAAAAGAAAAACAATGGCTTTTAAGGAGGAGTTTATTATGGATAGTCGCTATGATTTCAGAACGATTGAAAAAAAATGGCGTGCAGAGTGGGAAAAGAATCCCATCAACAAAGAGGATGATGTGAAACCCAGATTCTATTGTCTGGATATGTTCCCTTATCCTTCCGGTTCCGGTCTGCATGTAGGTCACTGGAGAGGATATGTGCTTTCCGATGTAGTCAGCCGTTATAAAGTGCTGCAGGGATATCAGGTGTTGCACCCTATGGGCTGGGATGCGTTCGGTCTGCCCGCAGAGAACTATGCAATCAAAACAAACACACATCCCAGAGTTTCTACGGATGCTAATATCAAAAATGCAAAAAGACAGCTCCATGAAATTTCTGCAATTTACGATTGGGATAAGGAAGTAGATACCACCGATCCCAAATACTATAAATGGACACAGTGGATTTTTGTGCAGATGTTCAAGAAAGGCTTGGCTTATGAAAAGGAAATGCCTTTGAACTGGTGTCCGAAATGTAAATGCGTATTGGCTAACGAGGAGGCTGCCGGCGGTGTGCATGAACGCTGCGGCACTGTTGTAACAAAGAAAAACCTGCGTCAGTGGATGCTGAAAATCACTGCTTATGCAGACAGACTGCTGGAGGATTTGAATAAGCTGGATTGGTCTGATAAGGTTAAAAAAATGCAGACCGATTGGATTGGCAAATCCTATGGTGCGGAAATCGACTTTAAAGTAAAAGGTTCTGATGAAAAAATTACGGTTTATACAACAAGACCGGATACACTGCATGGCTGTACCTTTATGGTATTGGCACCCGAATACGAAGGTCTGAAGGCACTGACAACAGCAGAACAGAAGGATGCCGTTGAAAAATATTGCTATGAGGCTTCCACAAAGTCCGCTGTTGACCGTATGACAAATAAGGAAAAAACAGGTGTATTCACAGGCTCCTATTGTGTGAACCCTGCCAATGGTAAGGAAATTCCTGTGTGGGTTGCGGATTATGTTCTGGCTGATTATGGTACCGGTGCTGTTATGTGTGTACCTGCGCATGATGAACGTGACTTTGACTTTGCAACAAAATTTGAGCTTCCCATCATTCCTGTTATCCTGCCTGAAGGCGAGGATGAAACAAAGCCCTTGACAGAGGCTTATACCGGTGACGGTATCATCGTAAACTCCGGGGATTGGAACGGCATGAAGGCATTTGAAGCGAAAAAGCAGATTCCTCATCTGATGGAAGAAAAGGGTTGGGGCAAAAAGACAACCAACTATAAGCTGCGTGACTGGGTATTCTCCAGACAGAGATACTGGGGCGAGCCCATTCCTCTGATTCACTGCGAGCATTGTGGTACTGTTCCTGTTCCTGAGGATCAGCTGCCTGTATTGCTGCCTGATGTGGAATCCTATCAGCCTACTGAAACAGGGGAATCTCCTCTGGCACATATTGATGAATGGGTAAATACAACTTGCCCTGTGTGCGGCAAGCCGGCAAAGCGTGAAACAAACACAATGCCTCAGTGGGCAGGCTCCAGCTGGTATTTCCTGCGTTATACAGATGTTCATAACGATAAGGAGCTTGCGAGCATGGAGGCTCTGAAAAAATGGGCACCCATCGACCTGTATGTTGGCGGTATCGAACATGCGGTTCTGCACTTGCTGTATGCACGTTTCTATACAAAATTCCTGTATGATATCGGTGCAGTACCCTTTGATGAACCCTTCTTGAAGCTGTTTAACCAGGGTATGATTACAAAGAACGGCAGTAAGATGTCTAAATCCTTGGGCAATGTTGTTTCTCCCGATGAATTGGTTGAGAAATATGGCTGTGACTCTCTGAGAATGTATGAGCTGTTCGTTGGTCCTCCCGAATTGGATTGTGACTGGGATGACAGCGG
Source organism: uncultured Anaerotignum sp. (assembly GCF_934277605.1). GTDB lineage: Bacteria > Bacillota > Clostridia > Lachnospirales > Anaerotignaceae > Anaerotignum_A. The sequence goes on along the minus strand of NZ_CAKQVD010000009.1, from coordinate 39,288 downwards.
CATTGACGGCGTATTCCGTTTCCTGAACAGAGTTTGGAAAATGGTTTATACCAATAAAGATGCGAATAAACCCGCAACCAAGGAAGAAGAATACATTGTAAACAAAATGATTGCAGACGTGACAAAGCGTGTGGAATCCTTGGCAATGAATACAATCGTATCCACCTTCATGGAAGCTACAAATAAGCTGACAGAGATTGCGAAGAAGGAAGGCGGTCTTTCTAAGGCAAGCTTGGAAACATTGACAGTTATGCTGGCTCCCTTTGCACCTCATATTGCAGAAGAAATGTGGCGTGAATTGGGCCATGATAATACTGTATTTGAAGCAGGCTGGCCCAAAGCAGACGAAAGCAAGCTGGTTCAGGATAGCATTGAAATTGCGCTGCAGATTGGCGGTAAGCTGAGAGGCAAAATGGAAATTGCCGCAAATGCAACCAAGGAAGAAGCAATTGCACAGGCAAAAGAGGTTTTGACATCCAGATTGGAAGGCAAAACAGTTGTGAAGGAAATTTATGTTCCCGGCAAGATTATCAACTTGATTGTAAAATAATAAAAGCATAAAAAAGGCAGAGCTAATAGGCTCTGCTTTTTGTGCCTATGGAAAGGGGGGCAGAGGATGAACGGACTACTCTATATGGATGTATCTGTTTTCAAGGATGCCGCTTTAAATGAAAAGGGATTGACCTTCCTTTCGGCAGAGCGAAAAAAACAAATCGAGCAGTTGAAAAATCCTGCAGCGGCAAGGCTTTCCTTGGGCGCAGGGGTACTGCTGTTTTTTGCCCTGCAACGCTGTGGATATGAAAATGAACTGGAGCATATCAAAAAGGGAAGGCACGGAAAGCCGTATTTGGAGGGTTTCAATTTTCAGTTTAGCTTGTCTCATTCGGGCAGCTATGCCCTTTGTGCCTATGCCGAACAAAGCATTGGTGCGGATTTACAGCAAATCAGGGGGAACCTTCCCAATAAAACACGGAAAATATTGTCGAAGGAGGAGGAAACCTTCCTATCAAAACAAATAGCAGAGGAAAGAAAGGTACTCTTTTTTCGCCTTTGGGCAAGAAAAGAAAGCCTAATCAAATGGGATGGAAGGGGACTGCGGATTCCCTTGGAGCAGCTTTCCTTTGTGAAAGACGAACAACTGCTTGATTTTTTAGAATTTGAAGGGAAACGCTTATATTTCCAAGAATATCCCAATATCATCGAAGGACACGCCGTTTGTCTCTGCCAAGAGGAGAAAGCATTTCCGCCCAAGGCGGAGGAAATCACGCCACAAATGTTAAAAAATTTTAAAAATTATGAATTTTCGTTGAAATCTTTCGGATAAATCCTTATAATAAAAGGATAAATAAATAATCTAAGAGGTATTCTATGAAAAAGTTTAAAAAATTCGTATGCACTGCATTGGTGGCAGCGGTTTCTGTTTGCGCTGTGCCAACCTATCATGTAGAGGCAGCGTCAATATCACAATTACAGCAAAAACGTCAGAATTTGGCGTCAAGTACAAAAAAAGCAAAACAGGAAATTGCAAACATCAAAAGCAAAAAGCTTTCAGCCGAGCAGGAAATGGCTGCAATGGATAAGGTTTTAACCAGTATCCAAGCAGAATTGGATGAGGCAACAGAGGATTTGAACATCCTGACAAAGCAGTTGGAAGAAGCGAAAAAAGCCTTGCAGGAGGCAACAGAAAAACGAGATGCACAGTTTGAATTGCTGGGCAGCCGAATGCGCTTTTTGCAGCAGAAGGGCTCAAGCGGGTATTTGGAAATTCTCTTTGATGCACAAAGCTTTTCCGATTTGTTCCTTCGTATGCAATATGTAAACGATATTATGGGCTATGATAAGGAAATCCTTGAGGAACTGGAAGAAACCCAAAGAACGATTGAGAAAAAGAAAAAAGAGATTGAAAAGAATAAGGCCGAGCAGGAAGAGGTTGTAAAACTGCAAAAAGAAAAGCTTGCGGAGCAGCAAGAGGTTGTAAACGAGAAGAAATCTCTGGTTGCATCTTATCAGAGTGACCTTTCTAAATACGAGCAGATGGTTGCGGCAAATGAAAAGGCTGATAAAGAGGTTCTGAATCAAATTGCAAAGCAGCAAAGACAAAGCAGCAGTAGCGGCGGCAGTTCTAAGGTTTACTATACCGGCAACGGTTCCTTGGGATGGCCCGTTCCAGGCTATTCCTCCATCAGCAGTGGCTTTGTCACTCGTACCAGCCCGATTACCGGGAAAAGAGAATCGCATAGCGGTTTGGATATTCCTGCTGCCTATGGTACACCCATTGTTGCGGCAGAGGCAGGGAAGGTTACATATTCCGGTTGGATGAACGGGTATGGTAATACAATTATTATCGACCACGGTGGTGGATTAAGCACATTGTATGGACACAATTCCTCCTTGGTTGCAAAAGTCGGACAGGTTGTGAGCCGTGGCCAGACCGTAGCTAAATGCGGCAGTACCGGTTGGTCGACAGGTAACCATTGTCACTTCTCCGTATTGAAAAACGGTGCGTATGTAAATCCCAGTGGATATTTATAAGTTTAAAAGGAATTTTAAAAAGGAAATGAGAGTCAGGGTGATGTCGAAAGATGTCATCCTGTTTTTTATAGAGATGTCATCCTGTTTTTTATAGAAATAATAAATTAACCATAATTATATTATGTTAAGTGATAGGCTGTTATTATAGCGTTTTGGTGTGAAAGATATATACTATTTCGTAAAAGTATCGTTTTGCGAATAAATGTAAACTTCCCCTTTTCTTCATTTCTATGATGAAATCTCTTTAAATTGTTCAATTATTTTCAGTTTTCGTTATAGCACATGTCAGTTTATCCAATAAAAAAGTGTTTGTAAAATATATATCTTATCTTACAAACACTTTTCGTTTGATTTTTTAAATGAGAGCTTCTATTTTCGTGAATAGCTCTTTTTGTGCTTTTATTTTTTGTTCATTACCAATGCTGCACAGGTTTTCACAATCAACACAGCTTAATAAATTTTTACAGCTTCGGATATCTGCGGCTGTTGTTTGCAGAATTTCCGTTCGTTCCTGTATAAAATCTTCGTCCGACAAATGCTTATAATATCTGCTGATTGCTTGGTTCAGCTTTTCCATGTTTGTTTTGGGCTGATCCAAGGTGTTGATTGTCCCCAGAATGTATTTTGTCATTTCTCGCTCATCCGCATCGAAATTTTGAATTTCCTCTGCAAGCCCTTTGTATACCGCATAGGTATCCTTCAGATTGGGATCTCTGTAAGAATAAAAATAACTGAAGCCGCTGCGCATAAATTGACAGCCACAGCCATACGCACCACCTTGGACACGCACCCGATTCCAAAGATATTCCAGATTCACAATGGTTTTCAGCACTTGATATTTTCCATGGTATTTCAACCCATTCTTTTGATAATCAAAAGATGTTGTGTTATATAATACACCGCCTGCATTGGCAAACGCAGCCCTTTCGTTGCACAGTGCAAAATTGTATACAATTTTCTTTTGCTCCTTTTTCGGAAGCATTTGGAAAAAGGGATTCAGTTTTTCCCGCACCACTGCCCGATTCTTTTCTTCACAGCCCAACGCAATTTCCAAATTTTGCTGTGTAAAAAGAATTTCCGCAGTTTTTTTCAGCTTTTCAATGACAGGCGAGGCATCCTTTTCCAACTGCTCGTCAATTTCGCAAAGGAACCGGTAATAGCGAATACCACTCGTCATATCTTCGATGTGCAGTGCAGGAAATAAATGACTGCCTCCATAGAAAATAGCAAAATAATGCGATTGATTCAGCAGCTCATTTTCGCCCTTGATTTTGGCAGATTTAATGATTTTCTTCATGCTTTCCACTGCGTCATAATTTGTGCGGAACAGAATTTCCTCCGTCATGGCAAGCGCTGCATCCAAGTCCTTCTTCAGAAGCTTTTCCTTTACCGTAACAAATGCACGGTATTCGCTTGCATTACAGTTATAGGTATTGTTATGCAACGAGAAATCGCCAAAAATCTGATTTTTCTCCGTTGCCAATGCTTGATAGGAATATTTTTCTGTATCCAACTTACCCAAAAGCTCTGTCAAAAGTCCGGTGTAAGCCAACAGCTCCTGCGGAACGGCAGAAATGTCAAACATCAGCTTTATATACAATATACCGTTGCTTTCTAAGGGTACATGCAGGAAGGCTTGTGGCGAGGTTTCAGCATGATATGGTGTGATATTCGGCTTTTTATCAATCTCCGACAGCTCCAGCAAAGGAATCTGTGCCAATACCTCCGGCGAATCCGTCTGTTTTTGGAATCTTTCCAAATTTTCAGCGTCTTTTTTGATTTCCGTAAGGTCAGCCATCGTCATAGCAGCCTTTTGTTTTGCCATTTCATTTGCAAATTCCTTTGCCTCCTTCTCAGCCTTGTTTTTTTCGGGCGAGAAAATCAGATAGGTTTTTTCCTCGTTTTGCAGGAATACCTCTTTTGTCAGATTTTCAAAGTATTTGGTGTCTTTTTTGAGCCACTCCAGCATGGATAATAAGCGCAGACTGTCACAAGGATTTTCTCCATGCAGCCAGCGTTTCATCATTCTGGTGATATAAACCAAGCCCTTTGGTGTGGAGCCATAATCCTCTTCACGCAAAAGGAACTCAAATTTTCGTATTGCACCCTTGAGCAAATCCGCAGGTAAGCCCTCTGTAATCAAGCGTTTCCATTGTTCATCAACGATTTGAATAAAGGTCTTTGCTTTTTTTGCATCTGCGTTTTTGGCAATGATACTAAATACCATTTCATAGGTTGAGGAATCAAACCATCCTTCTGTTTCTTGGCAAATGCCTGCCTCCAATAAGGCGGTTTTCAAGGGGGAGGCATTGGTTTCCAATAAAACATAAGACAAAATCTGCAATGCCATTACACGTTCAGAATCAATACATTTTCCAACCTTGATATTATAGGTAAGGAAGGTTCCCTCCCCTTCTTCTGCTGCGGGGTAGGTTTCATGGAGCAGCTTCCCCTTTTGCACGCAGTCTGTTTCAGCAATTTCCGGCAAGGTATTCTTTTTTTCAAAGCAGCACAGATATTCCGCATCTATATGCTGCAAGCACGCCAAAGGCTCCATATCTCCGTAAAGATAAAAATACGCATTTGAGGGATGATAATATTTCCTGTGAAAGTCCAAGAAGCTTTCATAGGTCAAATGAGGAATCGTAGAAGGAAGCCCGCCGGATTCAAAGCCATAGGTTGTTTTTCCGAAAATGGAACGGGATATTGCCCCGCTTAGCAGGCTTTCCGGATCAGAAAGAGCCCCCTTCATTTCATTATAAACAACACCGGTTACATCCAAGGTGTCCTTTGTTTCATCCAAAAGATAGCGCCACCCCTCCTGCTGAAAGATTTCCTTCTTTTCATAAATTTTCGGAAAGAAAACAGCATCCAAATAGACATCCATCAAATTATGAAAATCCTTCTCATTGCAGCTTGCAACGGGATACATTGTCTTATCCGCATAGGTCATGGCATTGAGAAAGGTATTCAAAGAGCCCTTTGCCAGCTCATTAAAGGGGTCCTTGGCCTCATATTTTCTTGAGCCGCAAAGCACAGAATGTTCCAAGATATGCGGTGTACCGCAGTCATTATCGGGTGGGGTTTTGAATGCGACATTAAAAACCTTATTGGAATCGGAATTTTTCAAATATAATAAACGTGCACCGCTTTTTTCATGCTTAAAAAGATATGCAGTACTGTGAATATCATTGATTTCTTCGATTTTCTGCAAAAGAAATCCGTAATACACTTCATTTTGTTTGAATTTTGCCATAAAGCACCTCCTTAGATTATATAAGTATCATATCACAAAAAGGACGGGATTTCTCCCGTCCTTCCGTTTTTTCGTTATTTTTAAATTATTTGAAGTATCTGTTATACAGGCCCAAGAATGCTTTGCCGTGTCTTGCTTCGTCACGAGCCATTTCGTGTACTGTATCATGGATTGCATCCAGATTTGCAGCCTTTGCTCTCTTAGCCAGATCAAATTTACCTGCTGTTGCGCCGTTTTCTGCATCAATTCTCAATTCCAGATTTTTCTTTGTGGAATCTGTTACTACTTCGCCCAGCAGTTCAGCGAATTTTGCAGCGTGTTCTGCTTCTTCAAAAGCAGCCTTTTCCCAGTACAGACCGATTTCGGGATAGCCTTCTCTGTGCGCTACTCTTGCCATTGCCAGATACATACCAACCTCAGTACATTCGCCCTCGAAGTTTGCTCTCAGGTCAGCCATGATATCTTCGCTGGAACCCTGTGCAACGCCAACAACGTGTTCAGCAGCCCATTCCATTTCGCCGTCCTTCTGTTCTACGAACTTATCTGCGCCAACATGGCAAACGGGACATTCTGCGGGTGCAGAATCGCCAACATGAACATAACCACATACAGAACATACAAATTTTTTCATAATTTTTTCCTCCTTAAATCTCTCGTTGTTTTATGTTTAAATTGATAAATTATTGTTATCTGATAATCATTATAAATTAGAAATACTGTTTTGTCAATACATATTTGATAAAAAAAGTAGGAATTTTTATATTTCTTTTGAAAAGGAAAAAGTCGGAAATTACTCCGACTCATTTCTTACGCCTTCGCCCCAAATACCCGTTTCCTCGCTCAAGTCTCTGGTGCTAATCAAATATTTTTCAATCATTTTTACAGGATGATAGGAACGCTTAGCTTTTCTCATTCCTTCAATTCCCATATCCTCTTCCCTGTTAATCAGCTCCACATCCGCACATTCATGCAAAACATACTGCTGATTGATAATCGGGAAAATGCCGTCATAATTCGTATCCCCTTTTTCAATATGGATGAGCTGCATCTGCGGGTGCAGGCGTTCCCCAACGGTAAAGGCACACAGCTTGCCATCAATATAAATGGTGCCGCCTGTCAAACCAAGTGCATCCATATTCTGCAAGGCCAGCTCCACCGAGCGTCTTTCGTCTGCCATTTCCTGTGCGTCCTCATCACTCTTTTCATCAATCCATTGGTCATATAATCCAATACAATCAGCAATCATAGAGGAATCCAGCTTTTTATATTCATATTCAGGATATTTCGACAGGAACTTATTGATGTGGTTTCGTTTGCCATGCAGCTTCTTACCCTTTAGGGTTGCCAGACTTTCTCTGGTATAAACATAATCCCATGCAATATCTGTCGGCATGGAAAACAGCTCAGGGCAGGCCTCCAACATTTTATCACGAAATGGCGTCCAAACCGAGCGGAAGGTCGGCTCCACACCGATTTTTTTCATATAAGCAATGCCATCATAAACCGCTTGACGATAATCGACCTCTGCATGATACATAGGAATGGGCGCCCAAAGGAATACAGGAACACCCTTAAAATCCAATTTGATGTAAAGCACATGATTTTTTTCCGCATATTCCATTTTTCCGTCTGCGCCCCAAATAAAGAGGTTGGCAAAGGATAAATCGGAGCATTCCAAATTCCAAGGCTTTGTATAGGAATCAATCAATTCCTTATCCTGAAGTGTAAAGGGCTTAAAAATCAATTCCTTCGATTCCGTTGTTTTCTTTGTTTTGGTTGTTGTTTCTTCTGTTTTGTTTTTTTCACATTCCAAACATCTTGGCATAAGCGTGCCTCCATTTTTAATATTCATCTATAATATAACACCTTTGCTTCGGAAGAAAAGCATCCAATTTCTTGAAGCCTTCCTCGTCAAAAACCTTTAAATCCTTTCTTATTTCCGATAAGGAACGGTAGCCCACTAAAACCTGCAGCAAATGTCCTGCGGAAATTTCAAACACAGGGGCTTGAGCAGAAGGATTTCCCTGAAAATCGAATATGCCGTTATTCTCCGCAATGACCGTATCCTTCAAACGGAAGGCATAAGGGACCCTCAACCGAAGGGCTTGCAGCAACGCAGGTGCATTGCACAGCCCCATGACACCCTTCTGTTTCCTCTGCATTTTTGCAAAAGGGAAGGAAAGCTGTAAATCCGGAGGGAGCTTTGCGGAAAAAGATAAGCCCTTTGCCATTTTCAAAAGTCCTTCCGTCAAGGCAGAATAATTTTCATCTGCGGCAACCACCTCAGGACAGGTAAACAAATCCTCTGTTTTATAATAAAAGGCATACCCTTTTATCTGCCCATTTTCAATATATGCAGCACATTTTCCACCGTCCGCAGCATAATCCGCTGCTTTTCGCAAAAAATCCTCTTTTGTTCGCAAAAGCATACCACTGTATTTTTTCGCAACATCAGAATAAAGAGGAAACAATTTTCCCCAATCCTCTTTTTCAATGGAAACCAATTCCGTATGCCCTGCAAAAGCAGGCACACAGGCACATTCCAAATAGCTTGCATCAGCCACAGGAAAATGTCCAAAGGAAAAATAGCTGGGCAGAACCGCAGGTGTATGTGGCGCAATCAAACAGCCCATTTGGCGCAAATGATTCATTTCATAAGTAAAAATCTGCCCCATGTAGCCTTTTTTTCTATGCGTAGGATGGGTAGAAACACCGCAAAGCATTGCTCCTGCAACAGCCCTTCCACGAATCCCAATGGTATATGGAAACGCCTGCATACAGCTTACGATTTCTCCTTCGTTTTCCAGAACAACAGAATAATCGGGAGAAAAGCGGTTTTCAAAAAACCAATCACAAAAAGCGTCGCTGTCGCCAAAGCAAATTTTCCAAAGTCTATAAAAATCTTTTTTATCTGCGGCCTTCGCAATTCTGACAGAAGCCATGCCCACTCCTCCTTATCCTATATTTCCTCTATGATTATTATAACTCTCAGAAAAAGAAATTGCAATCAATAATAATTATCATTTAAAAATAAATTTTGAAACTTTTTTGTTCACTCTGCTGAAAATTTGGTGCTATTCCAATCGTTTCAGCCCTTCCACCCAGATTTTTTTAAAAGCAGAAGGCAGAGCATAGCTTTCTTCTGCCTCAGACTTAGTCAGCCAAAGCAAAGAGGAAGGCACTCTTTTTGTTACCCTTACAAAATAGCAGTCCATGTGCCATTCCACATGTGTAAAAATATGCTTTTGTGCTTTCATCGGGAATATTTCCGCTTCCAAAATTCCCTTTTCCTGCAAAATGGCAGGAGGTGCCGTATCTCTTAACCCATTCGGCAGCTCCCAAAGACCTGAGAGCAGCCCTTTTTCAGAGCGCTTGCCAATCGCAATTCTATCTCCGTCTACACAAAAAAAGACATTCAAATATTCCTGTGTTCTTGGCTTTTTTTCAGCCTTAACAGGATAAACGGCAGTTTGATTTTTTCGATAGGCAATGCACATAGCCCGCACCGGACAAATCTCACACTTCGGTGCGCCATTCGGCAGGCAAACCGTTGCACCAAGCTCCATCAACGCTTGATTTAGGTCACCGGAGGCATCCCAAGGCATGATTTCTGTTAAACGGCTCTCCCACTCCTTTTTGGTTGATTGCAAGGAGATATCCGCTGCATCTGCGGTAATACGAGACATAACACGCAGCACATTCCCATCCACTGCTGGAATCGGCAAGCCAAACGCAATCGAACCAACGGCACCTGCTGTGTAAGGACCGATTCCCTTTAGAGAAAGTAAAGCCTTTTGATTGGCAGGAAATCTGCCTTGATATTCCGTCATAATTTGTATTGCTGCCCTTTGCATATTGCGGACACGGCTATAATAGCCAAGCCCCTCCCACAGCTTCAAAATGACCTCCTCATCTGCCTCAGCCAAAGCCTTCACTGTCGGCAGGGTGTTCAAAAAACGCTCATAATAAGGCTTAACGGCCTCTACCCTCGTCTGCTGCAGCATAATTTCAGAAACCCAAATTGCATAGGGATCTGAAGTGTGCCGCCAAGGCAAATCTCTTTTGTTTTCACGATACCATTGAACCAGCGGTACAACGATTTTTTTCAAATCATCCATTTTTTACCTCTAAAAGAAAGGGGAGACAAAACTGTCTCCCTTCTCTGCTTCTTATCTTTGTTTAAATACCTTCAAATAAATCGGAATCAGCATACCGCCGACGGCATTCCCCAATGTCATCACAAAAACGGCTACTAAGCAATGCAGACTCCACACATCTGCCAGGCTGAAATAAAACATATTGGCAATGACGTGTTCAAAGCCGCTCAGGATAAAGACCATAACCGGCACAAACACACCGATAAACCGCAATGTTGAGCCCTGCACGTTGCGGAAGCAATCCACCGCAATAAACATCAGCATCCCGCAAAAAACTGCCAGCAGGAAAATGCTGAGGAAATTATCCGACAATTTTACATCTGCCATGCCTGCAACTCTTTCAGCCATCCCCTCATAAATGCGGCTGTTTCGTACCATGGTTGCTGTAATCCATGTGCCCACAAGGTTCCCCAACCAAGTGATCACCAGTTCAATCAGGTACACAGGCTTGTTGAAAGGTGTATATCCAACCTTACCCGTAAACAAATGCAGCTGAAACACCACAATCGTGAACAGACCGATGGCGAACAAAAAGCTGCCGACTACAGGGTTGGATTGAGAAAGAAACACTGTTCCTCCCATCCCAATCAGCATACCCGCAAGGATTGCAGAAAAAAATTGTCTCACTCTTTCCATAATAAAACCTCCTTATTAAATTGTAAAAAAACTTTTCATCTGTCTTTTTATTCTACATTCTCCGACTTTCTCTGTCAATCCTTCTTTGCTTGTTTAGCAATTTATACATTTTTCTTGCGAGGACACCTCTGCTGTGCTAATATAAAGGTGTAAAAATATAATAAATTCTTCGATATTTTAAGGAGGTTTTTGCATGAATCAAGAGCTTTTAGCAAAATGTAAGAATGCCGATTTGCTGAAAGAGGTAGCAGAAGGCAAGGAAGTTGTATGGATCAACGAAAATCTGGAAAAAACAGCAGATGCCATGGCGAAAATTGATATCACGATGGCAGATATTGATGACGCAGAGGCCAGATTGGCACGCTTTGCACCCTTCCTGATGAAGAAATTCCCTGAAACCATCTCCACAAATGGTTTGATTGAATCTCCTTTGACCTATATTCCCAATATGCAGAAAAAGCTGGAGGAGCATTATGGAACAAAGATTCCCGGCAAAATGTTCTTAAAGCAGGATAGCCATTTGGCAATTTCCGGCTCCATTAAGGCTCGTGGCGGCATTTATGAGGTGCTGAAGCATGCAGAGGATTTGGCTCTGGAGCATGGCATGCTGAAGGAAGGTGATGATTACAGCGTTTTTGCATCTGATGCATTCAGAGAATTTTTCAGCAAATTTAAAATACAGGTTGGCTCCACAGGTAATCTGGGAATGTCCATCGGTATTATGAGTGCAGCACTTGGGTTCCATGTAATTGTTCACATGTCTGCGGATGCAAAGCAGTGGAAAAAGGATCTTCTGCGTCAGAGAGGTGCAGAGGTTGTGGAATATGCGGATGATTACAGCAAGGCGGTTGAGGTTGGCCGTAAAAATTCCGATGCAGACCCGACCAGCTATTTTGTCGATGACGAAAATTCCGTAACGCTTTTCTTGGGCTATGCTGTGGCAGCAAAGCGCATTGTGAATCAGTTTAAGGAAAAGGATATTGTTGTTGATGCAGAGCATCCTCTGTTTGTTTATATTCCCTGTGGCGTAGGCGGTGCGCCCGGTGGTGTTGCCTTTGGCTTTAAAAAGCTGTTTGGCGATATGGTTCATATCTTCTTTACAGAGCCCACACAAGCACCCTGTATGCTGGTTGGCATGGCCTCCGGCTTGCAGAATGAAGTGTGCGTAAAGGATTTTGGCCTTTCCGGCTTAACACACGCAGACGGCTTGGCAGTCGGACGTCCCTCCGGCTTTGTAGGTGGTGTGATGGAGCATCTGCTGTCCGGCGAAATGTCTCTGGAGGATTATCATATCTATGACCTAATGCGTGATTTGATGGAAACAGAGGATATCTTTATCGAACCCTCTGCTTGTGCCTCCTTCTGGGGACCGATTATGCTGAAGGACAAAAAGGTACAGGCTTATATCAAAAAAATGGGCTTAGAGGATAAAATGGCAAACGCTACCCATATCCCTTGGGCAACAGGCGGCAGCTTGGTGCCTCAAGAAATTCGTGAGGAATATATCCACACACATCTGAAATAAATAGCAGTTCTGCATAAAAATAGGGAGCGCCTTTCTATATAAAGGTGTTCCCTTTTTTGTCCTATAAACTTATTTTCCTTTTAGATTAAAGACAACAATGCTGATAATGATTATTGCACCACCGATAAATGTGCCTGCATTGGGTACTTCACGCAAAATCATAAAGCCCATGATAGTAGAAAGCAGAGGTGTCACAAACATAAAATTCGTAACCTCACTGGTACGCTCTGCAAAGCTCATTGCCTTTCCCCATAAGAAATATGCTGTTGCACTGGGGAATGCACCCAAATAAATCAGTGCAACGATGTGGCTCATGCTTGCCCCTGCAATCTGATGGAAGCCCTCTCCTGCCCAAAAGCCAAGCAGAATTGCACCGCAAATCATACTGTAAGTTACAATTTCCAAGGCGTTATAGCCCATGGCAGAAAGCCTTCTTGTCATAATGTTGTAGCCGCAAAATACAATTGCCGCACCCAATGTCCAAAGCAGCCCGACATTGATGGAAAAAACACCCTCCCAAAGCAAAAGGATTAAAACCCCGATGAAAGCAGAAAGAATTGCCGCCCAACCAATCGGCTTAATTTTTTCATTATAAAAATGAGATGCTACGATTGCAGTCAAAATCGGCGTTACCGCAATGATGATGCTTGAAGTTGCAGAGGTCAGCGTCAATATCCCTGTATTAAAGGTAATCATATAGCCTGTAAAGCCCAAGCCGCCTGATATAAAAAACAAAGGAATATGCTTTTTCTGCGGCAGTCGGATATGACAGCATTTTCCGATTATAATCAGAAAAATGGCTGCAATCGAGCAACGCAAAAAGCCCAAGGGAATTGATGTAAATTGCTGCTGCGCCACCTTTGTCAAAGGAAAGGCAGATGCCCAAAGGAAAACTGTCAAAAAGCTAAGACCGAATACCTTTTTCTTATTGCTTGTCATTCGTATTACCTCCGATAATCCTTATTTTTGCGTTCATTATACCAAACAAATGTTAATAATACAATAACATTTTTCCTGTTTTTTCAGGTATTTTTCAATAAAAAAACACCCGAAAAAATTTCAGGTGTTTTAAGCTGATAGCGGGACTCGAACCCGCGACCTATTGATTACGAATCAATTGCTCTACCAACTGAGCCATATCAGCGTGACTGATAAATATTATAGGATACATTGGTTAAAAAATCAAGTTTTTCCTAAAAATTTAATTCGACAAAAATAGAAAGGACTCAAAAAAACGAACCGATTTCCCCAAAAGGATTTCCGTTCGTTTTTTGATTCTATTTTACATTTTTTCGGGTTCGGGATAATCCACACCAAAGGTATCAACGGTTACCTTTGCCATAACCTGATCCTCCAGAGGTCTATCCTGTCTGTTTGTTTTTGTTTCTGCAATGCGGTTTACCACATCCATGCCTTCAATTACCTTACCGAAAGCGGCATACTGTCCATCCAGATGAGGAGAATTTTCATGCATGATAAAGAACTGAGAGCCTGCGCTATGAGGGTGCATTGCTCTTGCCATGGAAAGCACACCGGGCGTATGTTTCAAATCATTTTTAAAGCCTGCCATGCTGAATTCGCCTGCAATATGGTATCCGGGGCCACCCATGCCGGTGCCTTCGGGACAACCGCCCTGAATCATAAAGCCACGAATGACTCTATGGAAGATTTTGCCGTCATAAAAGCCCTTTTTTACCAAGGAGATAAAGTTATTAACTGTGTTGGGTGCAATTTCGGGATACAGCTCCGCTTTGATAATGCTGCCATCCTTCATTTCAAATGTTACGATAGGATTCATAAAAATTCGTTCCTTTCTGATTAAGTTATTATAATTCTAACAAAAAATAAGCCGCTTTTCAAGTTATTTCCTGTCCTGCTCCAGTGTAAGCTCAATCAGCTCAGGGCGGTTAAAAATGCGGAAGGGAAAGCTGCTGTTGCCTAAGCCACGGCTGACAACCATAACCGTTCCGTTTTTTTCATACATCCCCTCTGTGTATTTTGGAAAAAAGCCTTGATGCGGTGCAAAAATCCCCTGCCGCAAAAAAGGAATGATAATCTGCCCGCCGTGTGCATGGCCGGTAAAGACCAAATCAAGCCCCTCCTGCACATAGTCGTGAAACAGCTCCGGGCGATGAGAAAGCAGAATGTTAAAGCTGTCTGCCTGCCCTGCCATGAGACTATGCAGCAGCAAATCATAATGCCTGTTGGCACGCTTATCCGCCAAGCCTAAGAGTGTGATTGTGTCTCCGTTTCTCTCCAAGATGGATTTCCCGTTATTCAGCACCGTCACGCCTGCTTCCACCAAGGCCTCCTCCAGAATCTCCCATTCGCCGCTTTGATGCTCATGGTTTCCGCTCACGAAATAAACAGGAGCATAGGTCACAAGGGCATGAATCAGCTCCATTGCGCCGTCAACATCCGTTTTTTCTTCATGCCGATCAATCAAATCTCCCGTAATAACAATAATATCCGGACAGCTCTGCTCAACTTTCCGCAAAAGAGCCTCCTGTCTTTTTCCAAAAACCTTATTTTGTAAATCGGCAATCTGCAAAATTTTATAGCCTGCAAAGCCGGCAGGAATATCGCCGCGATATGTCATTTTTGTCAGCATCAATCCATTGTTCTGCCAATAGAAGAATGTGCCCAAAAGAAGTCCTCCGCAAATACAACCAAGGGTACCTTTCTTTTTCATTCTGTTTCCCCCTCATTTTCTAAATTGTTTCTCTTTTATTATAAATGCAATCACATTCGCTTTCAAGAAATTCGCAAGCGAAAATTCCCCCTTCCTCCATTGAAAAATGACAAAAAAGATGGTATGCTATCAGAAAGTATGTTCGTATGTTTAAGGAGGGAGCGGTCTTATGTCCGGAATCATATTTCATATTGATGTGAATAGTGCCTATTTAAGCTGGACAGCCGTTTCGCTTTTAAGAAAAGGCGAAGCTGTTGACTTGCGTGACATTCCCTCCGCAATTGGCGGAAGTGTGGAGGAGCGCCATGGGATTATTTTGGCAAAATCAACGCCTGCAAAAAAATACGGCATTCTCACAGGGGAGCCGATGGTGCGTGCATTGCAGAAATGTCCGAAGCTTGTGGTTTATCCCCCTGATTTTTCCCTTTATGCCGAATGTTCCCGTGCAATGTTTGATATTCTTTCGGATTATTCCGACAGAATTGAGCAATTCAGCGTCGATGAGGGCTTTCTTGACTATACAGGAATGGAATCCTTGTTCGGACCACCCCTGCAAGCCGCAAAAGCCATCCAAAAGCGTATTTGGGAGGAGCTTGGTTTTACCGTAAATATCGGTATCAGCACAAATAAGCTGCTTGCAAAAATGGCAGGCGAGCTGGAAAAGCCAAATAAATGTATCACGCTTTTTCCGGAAGAAATCAAAGAAAAGCTTTGGCCGCTGCCGATAGAGGAGCTTTTTATGGTTGGGCGGCGCACCTCTCCCCGTCTGCGTAAAATGGGGATTCGTACCATTGGGGAATTGGCTGCCTATCCGCCCTTGCTGTTAGAGAGGGAATTTAAAAGCTTTGGCAGACTGCTTCATGCCTATGCCAATGGTATAGATGATAGTCCGGTTGCCCCGATTGATACCGTTTCCGAAAGTAAATCCATCGGCAACAGCACCACAACCCCTTTTGATGTAGCTGACCATGAAACAGCACATAAAATTCTTCTTGCCTTATCGGAAACCGTTTCCATGCGTCTGCGGAAAGAAGGTCTTTGTGCGGAGGAAATTGCCGTCACGCTGAAAACCTCGGATTTTCAAGTCTATTCCCATCAAAAGCAACTCACAAATGCCGTTGACTGCACAAATGCTGTTTATGCTGCGGCGGCAGAAGTCTTTGATGAGGTTTGGAAGGGAGAGACCTTGCGGCTTTTGGGTGTGCGTGCAGGAAGGCTTTGCAAGGAGGATTGTGTGCAGCTTTCTCTTTTGGGGCAGGATTGGAGCAAGCAAAAAAAGGCAGATGCCGCCATGGATGCCATCCGCAAAAAATACGGGAAAAACAGCATTTGTCGCTCTACCTTTTTGGGCGAAAAAAATACGCCCTTTCAAAAGCATTAAAATTATTTTTAAAAGCCGAGGGCTTTGCCTCGGCTTTCATTTATACTGCATATTTCATAATCAGCAATTCAACAGCAGTTTCCTCTGCCGCCTTACCTGATTTGATATCCAAATCAACAGCAAGGCAATCACGGACTGCCTGCTTCCAATTCTCTGCGGGAAACCGTCTGGATTGCCGCTGATATTCCTTCACTGCAAATTCTCTTAATTCCAATCGTGACGCAATCTGCGCCTGTGTCAGTCCGTTTTGCGTCAAAAGCATGGTTTCCAAAATCAAACGAAATTGTCTGGTAATCAGAGAAAGCACCATATACGGAGATTCCTTCATGGAGAGCAGTGTCCGATAAATTTGCACTGCCTTTTCGGGATGCCTTTCTGCCACAGCCTTTACAAGCTCAAACACACGGGCCTCCAGTGAAACCGTACAAACTGCACGGATATCTTCTGCAAGAATTTCCGTATCCTCTCCCTTATAGGCCATCAGCTTTTGCAGCTCTCCGTCAATGTTTTCCATATCGTGATTCACTGTCTGCAAAAAGAGATTCAGCACACCCTCGCCGATGGAAATTCCGTTTTCCTTGCAGCGTTTTTTAATCCATGTAGCCAAGTCCTTTTCTGCCTGCTTTTTAAATTCAACGGCCTGTCCGTTTTTGACAACAGCCTTATAAAGTGCATTATTTTTCTCGACCTTTTCCTCTACAAAAAGCAGACAAACCGTTTCCGGCAGGTCGGCAAGAAAGGCTTTCAGCTTTTCGCCCTCCTCTTTTCTGCCGTTTTTTTGGAAAAATGCACTGTTTCGCACAATGACTAAACGCTTATCATTCAAAAACGGCAAGGTTTCTGCCGCATCCATGATTGCTGCTGCGGTTGCCCGTTTTTCTTCAAAGCTATCCTCATTCATCATTTCAGCGCCATCCGGCAGAATTGCTTTGCGCAGTGCAGCTTCATATTCCTTAATCAGATATGCTTCTTCTCCAAAAAACAAATAGCAACGACTAAATTCATGGTTTTTCCAATTTTTCTTTAATGTTTTCATACAACGGCTTCCTTTCCGCCATGGTTTTGATATGTATGTCCCCGTCTTTTCCGATGGTCACAAGTATAGAACCATCCTCATCGGTACGGAAAATTTCAGCCTCTGTCCGCTTCAATCGGTTAATGGTTTCTTCATGCGGATGCCCGTAAAGATTATTCGCCCCACAGGAAATGATAGCCGCCTTGGGCGAAACCTTTTCTAAAAATGCCGCATCCGAGCTATATTTTGAGCCATGATGTGCCACCTTCAAAATATCGGCAGAAATACTTTGCGTTAAAAGAGACTGCTCCTCCTCGGCGCCAATATCTCCTGTAAAAAGCACACTTGCACCGCCATAAGTATAGCGGAGTACCATAGAACCGCTGTTTTTCTCATCTGTTCCAAGCGTATGCCCTGTCGGATATAAGCAGGAAAATGCTCCATCCGCAGAGGAATCTCCTGTTTTTACAGTATACAATGGAATATTGTATTTTTCCACCTTTTCTTTCAGGAATGTCGTCTGTTCATTTTCTGCAAAGGTATAATCCGAAAGATACATCTGCTTGGTTGGCTTTGTTTCCAATACCTCAAGAAGTCCTGTCATGTGATCGCTGTCCGGGTGGGAAAGAAATGCACCCTCAAGCGAGGAAGCCCCCAGATAATCCAGATACGGCAAAAGGACTTTTTTTCCTACATTTTGTCCGAATGCCTGTCCGAATTTTCCACCTCCGTCCACAAGATAGGTTTTTCCGTCATAGGTGGAAAGGACGGCAGCATCCCCTTGCCCGACATTCAAAAAGGCAATCGTATTTTCCTTTCGGAACAGCGGATTTTCAAACACTGCACAGAACAAAGCCGCACTGATTGCCGCACCGACCATCCAGCTCCCCTTTTTGTTGCTATAAATAAAAATATAAAACAGCAGTACATAGTACAGAACAATAGTCAAATAGGACGGACAGCCTACCAATATATAGGCAAACGGCAAACGAATCAAGGCAGTGCAAATCCATCGAAAGAGCTGTAAAATAGCGTAAACGCTCCCTGCCGCAAATATACCTGCCGGCAGGAAAATTGCACCCAACAGCACGCACAGCAGACCACAGCCTAAGAGAACGGCACTCAGCGGCACAATCACAAGATTTGCCAAAAGCCCGACCAATGAAACGGAGGAAAAATAATACGCCACAGCAGGATAGCTGAATAAAGAGGCATAAACAGAAACCAAAAAGCTTTCCTTGAGCCAATCAAGCCTGCCTCTATCCTTCTTTTTCTTGCGATCCATTCTCCCCACGCCAAACCAAATGCCAAGCACAGTAAGGAAGGAAAGCTGAAAGCCTGCATGAAAAAGGTATAACGGCTGATAGAGCAGCAGAAGAAATGCCGCAATGGCTATTGAATTGAGTGCATCCGGCAAACGATAGCAAGCCCTTCCGAGCATGATAATCGTTATCATCAGTGCTGCTCTGCAAGAGGAGGGAGAGGCTTTGATGAATAATAAAAAGGCAAAGACTGCAAGAATGGTTACAAGCGCAGAGGTACGTCTGCTTTTCTCCAAGCCCTTTTCAACAAAGAAAGCAATATACAGGGCCAGAATCGACAAATGCAATCCGGAAATGCAAAGAATATGCACCACACCCGCCTTTGCATATAGCGTATAGCTTTCAGCGGGAATATCGTCCTTTTCACCCATCAGAACTGCCTTCATGATACCGCTTTCCTCTGCGGGCAAAAGCTGCTCCAATAAGGCAGAAACACTTGCTCTCGCCCTTGCAAAAACAGAAGGAAAGGCTGTGTCATTCCCGATGAGCTTCATTTCATTTAAGTATAGCTTGCACGCATATCCATTTTCCAGAAGATATAGGTTCTCATCATAACCACCCGGATAGCTCTGCATGGAAAACGGCACAACCGTTCCACGAAAGGAAACCTTCTCTCCCTCATGAAAGCGCTCCTCTTCCGTCCAGATCGCATAAGCCTTAACAGGATTTTTTTGGTTTTCCAAATAACAATGCAAGGTAAGCTTTTGATTTCCTGAAGCGGTTTCCGATGCCTCTCGAATCACACCCTCGCCGACAACCTCCCCCGTCAGAGAATCCATCTCCGCCTGCCAATGCTGCCCTGCCGATACAAACCCAAGAACCGTAAAAAGAAGGAAAAGCAGATACCAAGGCTTTTTCTCTTTTATCACAAAGCGAAATATAAACAGAAGAAAATACAGAAAAAAGACCAGACATATCACTTTGGATATGCCCAGTCTCATATATATTCCACTAATCATGAAAATGGTTGCCCAGAGAATCGGACGCTTCATTTCTGTTCTCCTTTATTACTCCTCAATTTTCCGTATGCTGTCAACCGCTGTAAAGGGTGTTTTAAATTGCAAATTATCCTTAAAGGTATCCAGCTTTTTGCCTTCAATCAAGAATTGAACCCGTTCAATCTGATCCAGTTTGCACAAAGAATTTACAATGGAATAAATCGTCAACAGCTCTTCTTTTTCGCCACCTGTGTGCTTCAGAACAAAGTCCTCACTCAGATTGACATAGCAGGTGCCGTCATCCGTTGTGGTAACGTCTCTGATTTTTGTACCGAAGGGAATGGTGCTGACACTGCCCTTTTCCTCCGGCCCTGCAATAAGCTGTTCCAAAACCGTTTTCTCTCTGGTCTGGTTTGCATTTACCTCAACCACACGTTCTTCTGCAACCAAATCGGTTTCCTCCGCATTTGCGAAATAGAGCGTTAAAATTGCATAGCCTGTGGTTTCTGCGGAAATATCGGAATCAATCCACACATTATTTCTGTTAAAAGCCTCATAGACCTCGCCTCTGCGATTGCACAACGGCTCTCCATCTATCAGAAAACGCACGTTTTTTACAAAATCCAAGGAGGTCAATGTCCAAACGATAGAAGAACGGCAAATAACCTCGTCCAAATCACTCATTTGCAGGTAATCCTTGGAAAAATTTATTGTTGCCGTGTTACGATCCAGTGTGACAGAGCGAATTGCAAGAATTTTTGGCACGGATGCCGCTGCACCGTCTGCCTTGGGGCCTTCCTGCAATGTTTTCAAAACCGTTTCCACGGTTTCCTGCCGATTTCCCTTCGGAATCCTTTTTTCGAACGGCTTCATGCTTCCGTCACTCATCATATAATAAAAATCCACTTTTTCCTCTCCCGAAGAAATGGTTACATCATAAATCAAGACGGAACAAGGAATCAATACGACAAGCACAATAAGCAGAACAATCACTTTGCGAAACAAAGATTTTTGTTGTGTCATACTATCCCTCCTTTATCCGTGCATGGACGGCTGCTTGAGGGGAATCCGCACCAGAATGGTTGTGCCTTCCTCCTCCTTACTGTTTACCTTAATGCTGCCCTTGTGCATCATAATTGTGCTATGGGTAATGGAAAGCCCAAGCCCTGTGCCGCCGGTTTCTCTGTCTCTTGTTTTATCCACGCGATAAAAGCGTTCAAAAATGCGGTTCACTTCATCCTCGGGAATCCCAATGCCCGTATCTGCTACGCTGATAAATACGTTTTGGTGATCTGCATCCAAAGAAACCTTTACCGTTCCCTCTTCCGGAGTATATTTCACTGCATTATCAACCAGATTAGAAATGGCAAGGGAAAGCTTCATTTCATCCGCTTCTGCATGGATTTCCTTCGAGGCATCCCATTGCAGAGAAATTTGCTTGGCATCTGCCATTGGCTGTAAGCGCTTGATGATATCCGTCATCATCTGCGTGAGATTCGTTTCCTTGAAATTCAAGGGAATCTCCTTTTGATCCAGCTTAACAAGCGTCAAAAGGTCATTGATGATTGCAGTCATACGGTCAACCTCGGAGGTAATATCATGCAAAAATTCCACATACATCTCCTTCGGAACATCCTCCTGCAGCAAAATAGACTCACTCAGCACCTTTACGGAGCTTAAGGGGGTTTTCAGCTCATGCGACACATTGGAAACAAACTGCTGGCGGCTGGATTCCACCTTTTCGAGCTGGTCTGCCATCTGGTTACAGGAAATCGCAAGGTCTACAATTTCATTATGCACAATGCCTCTGACCTTCGCCCGCTGTTCAAAATGCCCCTCGGACATTTTACGGATAACGCCAATCAGGTTTTTCACAGGCTCAGTAAAGACCTTTGAAATAATGACCATCACAATCAGCACCAAAAGAACAAGGGTAGCCAAAAGCAGATAGGCCTCCTTGCCGATATCTCCAAGAATATCATGCACATCTGCCAAGCTGTCCACAATCAGCACAACGCCCACACGAGTATCGCCCGCACCAACAATAGAGGCAGCGGCATAAACAGAGCCATTTTTCTGCTCCTTTGCCGTATCCTTGTGCTGCAATGCCTGCACAACCTCCGGCAGAAGCAGGGTTTTCCCGACATCCTCATAGCCTGTATCATAGGTTACCAAGCAGGAGGAATCTAAAATCATAACACGAAAATTCTTTTCCTGACTGATCTCTAAAATATTTTCCTCCAGTGTACCGCGGTTTTCTTCATCAAACAAAAATTCCGAGGAGGTAACCTGTCCGGAGATAACATTCGCCTGACTGAGCAAAACCTTCTTTCGCTCATCCAGGAAATACCCCTGAACAGAATGAAGAATGGTGCTTGCCAAAAGCAAGAGCGGAATAATCCCACCCACAAGATAGCCCGCAAGCATAATCCAGCGCAGAGAAATAAACGGGAGTTTTTTCTTTTCTTTCGCTTCCTTAGTTAAAATAGTAACCAACTCCCCATTTTGTAAAGATATACTTCGGTTCGCTCGGATTTACTTCAATTTTTTCTCTCAAACGGCGCACATGGACATCCACTGTACGCACATCGCCGGGGTAATCATAGCCCCAAACGGTATCCAACAGCTTTTCTCTGCTGTAAACCTTTCCGGGATTTTCCATCAAAAGCTCAAGCAGGTCAAATTCCTTTGCAGTCAGATTGACCTCCTTTCCGCTGATAAACACCCGTCTGCTGTCAAAGGAAAGCTCCAAATCTCTCGCCTTCAGCACCTTCTTTTCTGCGGATTCTGCGGGTGCCTTTTTCACACTGCGGCGCAAAATAGCCTTGATTCTTGCCTTCAATTCCAAAATGTTAAAGGGTTTTGTGATGTAATCATCGGCACCATATTCCAAGCCCATGATTTTATCCATATCCTCACCCTTTGCGGTTACCATAATAATCGGCACCTGAGAAAACTCTCTTGTCTGCTGGCAAACCTCAAGCCCATCCATCTTTGGCAGCATGACATCCAACACCACCAAATCGAAATTCTTTTCCTTAATATTTTGCAGGGCTTCCTCGCCGTCATACGCCGCTGTGACCTCCATGCCGTCCTGCTCCAAGGAAAATTTAATCCCCTTCACAATGAGCTTTTCGTCATCCACCACCAAAATTTGATATGCCATTTCCAGCCTCCTATTCTTCTACTGTAATTTCAGCCTTTATTTTTTCAAAGGTCTTTTCTCCGATACCGGATACCTGCATTAAATCCGCAATATCGGAAAAACTACCGTTAGTCTCTCGATATGCAACAATATCCGCCGCCTTCTTTTCGCCAATACCGGAAAGGCTTGTCAGCTCCTGCGCTGTTGCTGTATTGATGTTCAGCCTTCCTGTATGCTCTTCTGTAATCTCAATGGCTTCACGCTCTGCGGTGATATCCTCCGCAGAGGCAGGCGTTCCCATTTCCAAGCCGCCCGCATGATAGAGATGGCTATACCAAACACCGCTGGCCAAGAAGAAAAGCACCACCGCAAGCAGCTTTAAGCGTTCTGTTCCGATTTTTTTGAAAAACGTATTCTTATGCAACTTTAATACAAACCTCTTTTTCTTTTTCGCCTAATATGATAGAATAAATTATTGCTGTTTCATTTTGAAACACACTTACTCATACGAAATAACTATATCACATCTTAAATAAATTTTCAAATATATAGGAGATTCCCATGAAAAAACGATTTTTGCCGCTTTTACTGGCGCTGATAATAGCACTTCCTTCCTTTTCCGCCTTTGCGGAGGAGCCCCTTCAGACAGAAACAAACGAAACGCAGGCGTTCGGAACAGCAGATTCCGATACAGAGGACTCCTCCGATACAGAGGATTCCTTAAAGCTTTCTGCGGAAACAGCTGTTTTGATGGATGCTGCAAGCGGCGAGGTATTATATGATAAAAATGCAGACAAAAAAATGTATCCTGCAAGCATTACAAAGCTGATGACCATTTTGCTTGCCTTGGAAAACGGAAAGCTGACGGATGAAATTACATTTTCCCATGATGCTGTGTATAATATTGAAAAAGGCAGTGCGCACATTGCCATTATGGAGGGCGAAACGCTGACCTTAGAGCAGGTGCTGCGTGCCATTATCCTGCGTTCCGCAAATGAAGCCTCTAACGGCGTAGCGGAATATGTGGACGGCTCCGTTGAGGAATTTTCCAAGCACATGACAAAACGGGCAAAGGAATTGGGCTGTATGAACACAAATTTCATCAATGCCAACGGGTTGTTTGATGAAAACCATTATACCACTGCACACGATATGGCCTTGATTGCAAAGGAGCTGCTCAAAAATGAGGACTATCGCTCCATGATGCGTGTAACCGATTATGAAATTCCTCCGACCAATTTACAATCCGAAACGCGCTATCTGCATGGACAGCATCAAATGCTGAATTCCAATTCCATTTATTACTATCCGGATGCCATCGGGGGAAAAACAGGCTATACGGTTGAAGCAGGAAACACCTTGGTAACCTATGCCGAGCGGGATGGGATGACACTGATTGCCGTTGTGATGAAGTGCAACGGTGCGGAGCATTATTTGGATACTGCCGCCCTGTTTGATTATGGCTTTGCGCAATATGAATCAGTCAAAATTGCGGCTGTCGGCGATTATACCTCCACCGTACCCGCAACCGAAAAATACAACAAAAAATCCGTAAATTTGGGAAGCGTTACGGTTGCACCCAAGGAGGATGTTTATTATACCTTACCGAAGGGAACAGATGCCTCTGCCGTTACCGTGCAAACAAATCTTCCCGAAAGCATAGAGGGAGCAGTGAAAAAAGGACAGTCCATCGGCACATTAAAGCTTTCCTATAACGGAAAAACACAATCCGTCGATTTGGTGGCACAAAATGCCGTAAACGCATTGACCGATGCCCAAAAAGCAGAGCTTGATAAAACCTCTTTCTCCGGCATTTTAAAGAAAATCGGTATTGGCGTGGGCCTTGTGGTTATTGTTGTTCTTCTTGTTTTCTGTATTACCCGCTTCATCGGTTACAGAAGATACCAAAAAAGAAAACAACTCCGCAGCAGCAGAAGAAGAACACGCAGAAATCGCAGAAGATAAAGAAAAAGCAGGCACACATAGAACACTTCTATGGTGTCTGCTTTTTGATTGCAATTAAATGTCAAGCGGTGCAAGGCTTCTTTCTAAAATCCCATGTATATAGGCAATGCAAATGCCGTAATTCGTCATATTTGCCTTTTGCTCCTTTGCGCATGCCAAGCGGTGCTGCATTTCCTTTTCATTGAGCATACAGCCGCCGCAATGCACAATCAAGGCATAGGGAGATAAATCCTCCGGAAATGCTCCGCCACTGGTAAATCGGAACTGCAAGTCTTTTTTGGTATATTCCCGCATCCATCGAGGCAGCTTAACCGTGCCGATGTCCTCGCACTGTCTATGATGGGTACAGCCTTCGGAAATCAAAACCGAATCTCCGTCCTTCAGCTTCTCCAAGGCTCTTGCTCCTTGCACATTTTGCTTCAAATTCCCTTTATACCTCGCCATTAAAATGGAAAAGGAGGTCAAAGGAATCTCCTGCGGTACGATTTGAGAAACCTTCCCGAAAATCTGACTGTCTGTGATAACAAGCCTCGGGCGTTTTCCGAGAGAGACTAAGGTTTCCTGCAATTCGGAATCCCTTACGACAATGGCATTTGCGCCTGCCTCCAGAATATCCCGAATGGTTTGCTGCTGAGGCAAAATCAATCTGCCCTTTGGTGCTGCGGAATCAATCGGCACAACCAATACCACAAAGTCATTTGGCTCCAATAAGTCTCCGATGATTCTGCGCTCCCTTTCGCTCTGCGGTGCCAATGCCGCAATGCGCTCCTTTAGGGCATAAATGTTTTCGCCTGTTTTTGCGCTGACGGAAATCTCATTTTCTTTATCCTCTGCCTGCTTTAAATCAGATTTATTTTTTACAATCAAGTATGGAATATTTTTGCTGCGGATCTGCTCCAAAATTGCGGTATCCTCTGCCGTTTCTCCAACAGCACCGTCTATTACCACAACAGCAATATCCGTTTTATTCAACACCTGATATGCTTTTTGCACACGCAGACCTCCAAGCCTGCCGACATCATCCAATCCGGGTGTATCAATGATGACAACAGGTCCTAAGGGCAACAGCTCCATTGCCTTTTGCACGGGATCGGTTGTTGTGCCTGCCACATCGGAAACAATTGCTAAATCCTGTCCTGTCATTGCGTTGATAATACTTGATTTTCCCGCATTTCTTTTGCCGAAAATGCCAATATGCAGCCGTTCGGCCAAAGGTGTATTGTTCAGTCCCATGTTCTCCTCCTATTCTACTAAGGAATCGCCGCGGGCCGTTACCACCCGATAGCCGATGGATTCCATCTCTGCCTTCAAAAGAGAAAGCCCTTCTGCCGCCTCATCCCCCATAGAGCGTTTATTATCGTACAAGCTATAATATTTTCTGTTCTCCTTGGGCGAAAGATTTGGCATGACAACGTTTGCCCCTGCCAAAATCCCCATTTTCCGTCCATCCGGATGAATGGTGCTTAATGCGGTTGTGGAGGGCAGCAATACCTTTGGCAGCATGAGCCGCAGCGCCCCCAACAAAAACAGCGTCAATTCGAGTGTTCCCGCCTTTTCCTCTCGGAAGGGCGTATCCTTTTGCGGAATAAAAGGGCCAATGCCAATCATGTGCGGGTTCAGCTCCTTCAGAAACAACAAATCCTCTGCCAGATGCTCTGCCGTCTGCCCGGGCGAACCAACCATAATGCCGCTTCCGACTTGATAGCCGATTTCCTTCAACTGCCACAGGCAATCCATGCGATGCCGCAGGCTTAACTCCGCAGGATGCAGGAACGCATAATGTGCGTTGCTTGCTGTTTCATGCCGCAGCAGAAAACGGTTTGCGCCTGCTGAAAAATACGCCTGATATTCTTCCTTTTCCCGTTCTCCGATTGAAAGCGTGATGGCACAATCCGGATAGCCTTCACGAATGGAACGGATTATGTGCGTCATTTTTTCCTGTGTAAACCATGCGTCCTCGCCGCCCTGCAAAACAAAGGTGCGAAAGCCTAATTGATAGCCCTGCGCACAGCAGGAAAGAATTTCCTCTTCGCTCAGCCGATAACGGTGCAGTCCGGTGTTATCCCTGCGAATGCCGCAATAATAACAGTTATTTCTGCAATAATTTGTAAATTCAATCAGCCCACGGATATACACCTCATTGCCATAATGCGCTTGGCGCACCGCCCTTGCACGTTCAAATAAATACTCTGCAAGAGCAGGTGTTCGGCCTTCTATCAGCCGTATCCATTCTTCCTTCGTGAGCCTTTGCTCTTGTTCTAATCGATCAATCAAATCCTTCATTATGTCTTCATCAGCCTTTTCTTTTTGCGGGATTGCGATTGCCACAGAAAAGCAAACATACCCCACAAGCTTAGTTTTTGGTATTATATCACAAACGTCTTTTTCTGAAAAGTGCAGAAAAAAATCCCCAAACGATAAATTCGGGGATTTCACTATTTTATTTAGTTTCCGCATTCAATGCTGATAGCAGTAAAGATATCGAGAATATCCTCTACCTTTGTGTTGGCTTTTTCCTCCGCCGCCTTATCCATTACGATATGGCCTTTATCCATCATAATCAAGCGACTGCCGTATTCTGCCGCATAACGAAGGTTATGTGTCACCATCATGGCGGTTAAATGCTTTTCTTTGACGACCTTATCCGTCAGCTCCATAATGATATCTGCCGTTTTCGGATCAAGTGCAGCCGTATGCTCATCCAGAATCAAAAATTCAATGGGTGTCAGCGTTGCCATAATCAGCGTTGCCGCCTGTCTCTGTCCGCCCGAAAGCGCTCCGAGCTTAACATTCATTTTATTTTCCAAGCCAAGCCCCAGAATCGAAAGCTGTTCCTTATAGAAATTTTCTCTGGCCTTATTGACACCTCTGCCTAAGCCGAAGGGCTTGCCCTTATTATCCGCCAAGGACATATTTTCCAGCATAGTCAGATTTGGGCAGGTGCCTGCGGAGGGGTCCTGATAGACACGCCCGATGGTGCGGTATCTCTGGAAATCCTTCATTTTTGCAATATTCTTGCCGCCAATCAGCACCTCTCCCTTTTGGATGGGGATACTGCCGCAAATGATATTGAGCATAGAGGTTTTGCCCGAGCCGTTACTGCCGACAATCGAAACAAATTCGCCATCGGGTACGGTTAAATTGAAATCCTCAAAAAGCTGTGTCTCGGAAATGGTGCCGGGATTATAGATTTTTTTAATATGCTTTAGCTCAAGCATGCTCCGCACCACCCTTCTGTTTATTGCCAAGAATCAAAATAATCAGGAACAGCACTGCTGTTGCAAGCTTCATCAGATTTGCGGGCAAGCCTAAGCTGATTGCCACTTGGATACAAGCCTTATAGAACACACTGCCGACCAAAACAGCCGTCGTTCCCTTTGCAAAGCTGACCTTACGGAACAGAGTTGTACCGATGATAACCGCCGCCAGACCAAAAACCATCTGCCCTGTCCCCATGGTGCTGGAGAAGGCTCTTTGCTCCATGCAGACCAAGGCACCGGAGAAGGCAACAAGTGCATTTGCAACTGTCAGACCGATGATTTTCACAATGCCCTTATCCTTTGCCAAGGTGGTAACCAATGTGCTGTTATCGCCCACTGCACGCAGGAGCATGCCGCTTTTTGTCTTAAGATACCAATCCAGAATGAATTTGAAAATCACAGCTATCAGCATGGATACTACAAATTTACGCATCATCAGGGTAGAATTTCCCATCAATGTCATAATCGGGCCGGAGGTATAAATCGTGCCGATGGCACGCTCTACCGCCAGATTGGAGCCTGCAATTTGCAGGTTGATGGAAAAGAGTGCTGTCATAGTGATAATGCCTGCCAGAAGGTCTCTGACACCGAATTTAACATGAATGACACCGGTTACAAGGCCTGCCGCCGCACCGACCAACAATGCCGCCGCAAGCGCCAAAAAGGGATTCATTCCCCTTACCAAAAGAACCGCTGTGATTGCCGCCCCCAAGGGAAAGCTGCCGTCTACTGTCAAATCGGGAAAATCCAATATTTTATATGTAATAAAAATGCCGTAGGACAGCAGGGCGTAAATAAAGCCCTGCGTCAACGTGCTGATAATCAAATCAAACATAAAGAAACCTCTTTCTATGCAGAAATTTATTCTGCTGTTACATCAATCGCATCTGCCACATCTGCTTTCAATTTCAATGCGGACATTGCATCGGGATTTACATAAATTTGGTATTCGGAAATAGTTTCATAAGGCATATCCGTTGCTTTTGCTTCGCCCTTGAGGATTTTTGCTGCCATCAGACCTGTCTGTCTGCCCAAGGCAACATATTCAATCCCTGCGGAAGCAACACAGCCCAGTTTTACCTGCTCAATTTCACTGCCGTAAACAGGGATGCCTGCTTCGTTTGTTTTTTCCAGAATAGAAGGCAGAACGTCGACTACGTTGTTATCTGTCAGATTTGTGAAGCAGTCTACACCCTTCGAAATCAGCGTATCTGTTGCCTGATTGACCTCTGCCTGTGTCATAACGCCCAGTGCTTCAATTGTGAAGCCGTATTCTCCTGCCTTTTCCTGATATTCCTTTACTGCGGAAACGGAATTGGGTTCGCTTGTTGTGTAAAGAATCCCGATTGTTTTTGCATCTGGCTGTACCTTGCGAATCAGCTCAAGCTGCCCTTCGATGGGAAGCTTGTCGCTGGTGCCTGTAATGTTGCCACCAGTCAGCTTTGCTTCCTCAGGATCAGTGATTGCTGTGAAGATAACAGGAATATCCTTATCCTCTGCCGCCGCATAGCAAGCAGTTGCGGAGGGTGTTGCAATCGCACACATCAGCGCAACATTCTTTGCGGAGAAGTTCTGTGCAATCTGTGTTGCGGCGTTGTCATCAGAGCCTGCATTCTGATATTCAATCTTGTAATCCACGCCTTCCTTCAGACCTGCTTCCTCCAGACCCTGCAAAAAGCCCTCTCGACAGTTATCCAAAGATGCGTGCTGTCCGTACTGGTTGATGCCGATAACGGGAATATCTCCGCTTGCCTTATCATCCGCCGCATCGCTGCCGCCGCAGCCTGTCAGTGCCATTGCCGCCATCACCATTGCCATTGTCATTGCCATAAATTTTTTCATACCAATCGCTCCTTTTCTCATACTGTTTTTGTTTCCTTCTGTCTCATCTCATCTCGTCTTAGCTGTTTTCTCGAACGAGGTACTCGATTTTGTCGAATAAAAAAAGCCTTATCACATAGTAATCTACTATGGGACAAGACTTGTATATTCCTGCGGTACCACCCAAATTGATGAAAAAAATCATCCGCTCTTTCCACTGTACAGCCATACAGTTACGCTCTGGTAACGGGTGCGTTTCCCGTCGGTTACTACTTGCTTTCGCTTTCGACCGCCCTCATAAGTCCATTCGCCCATCCTCACACTGCCACGCTTCCACCATCCGTGGCTCTCTAAAAGCTGATTTGAAGGGTTACTCCTCTTAATCATCGGTTTCTCTCTTTGGATAGTTTGATTATAGCACCACGAATTATTTTGTCAAGATGTTTTTGTAAAAAAGACAAATGTAAAAAAAGAAGGACCTTTCAGAATGAAAAATCCTCCTATGTCTTATTTTTATGCAATTCTTAAGCGTTCCACAAGTGTATTGTTTTTCATAAGCTGGCGGAACAATGCATAGCCCACAACGGATACGGAAAGAAATTCCCCGATGGCAACGGTAGCCATGCTCAACAGCAGCGGGCTGCCGAACAGGTATAGCTCAATGCCGATAAACGCATTGCACAATACAGGCCAAAGGCTTGCACCGAAAAGGGTTTTGCTGCATTTCGTGATTCCCACAAGAGCGGCTGCCGTGCAGGCTGTGCCGAACACCACATCCATCATGCCGAAGGGGCTGAAGCAGTTTGCGATAAAACAGCCAAGCACCAAACCGGGCGCATATTTTTTGTCGATAAATGCCATCAGCATCAGCACCTCGGAAATACGAATCTGAATCATCCCGAAGCTGAGAGGGGCAATCGCCAATGTCATCACAACATAAATTGCTGCGATCAGCGCTGTGGAAACCAGAAATTTTGTGTTTAAGATGTTTTTGTTCATTAAAAAAAGACCTCCTGTTTTTTATTTACCGAGATGGTGGGATATCCATGGTCCTTACGGCGATATCCTTAGCAGGTACATCTCGTTTGATTGATTAGCTTAAACAGTATAGCATAGCTTTTATAAAAAATCAACCCTGCCGTATGTTCTTTCCGACAGGGTTTGGTATGTATGATTGCGGTAATAAAAAAATTATGCCAAAACAGCCGCCAATTCCTCAACAGCGTTTGCCTCATCTGTGCCCTCTGCGGTAATCAGGGCTGTCTGCCCCTCCTGCATATTCAGAGCAATGGTACCCATAATGCTTTTTGCGTTAATTTTCTTTTCATCCACGCTAACCTGAATTTCGGATTCAAATTTGCCGGCTGTCTGCACAAAATATGCAGCCTGTCTTGCATCTAAGGATGCCTTGATGGTAATTGATTTTTGTGTCATTCTACTCCACCCTTCCCTTCTCTTAGTGCCTCAGCAATCGCACTGATTTTACGCAGTCTATGGTTGACACCGGATTTTCCCACAGGTGTCATAAGGAAAGAACCCAGTTCTTTCAAGCTTTTATCAGGATATTCCAATCGAATCCGAGCCAGCTCCTCCAGTTGCTCGGGCAAATGCTCCAGTCCGATGGTTTCCTCGATATAATTGATATCCTCTAATTGCTTCACAGCCGCTCCGACAACCTTATTCAGGTTTGCCGTTTCGCAGTTGACTTTTCTGTTGATATCATTACGCATTTCCTTAACGATACGGACATTTTCCAAATCCATCAGCGCCAAAGGTGCTTCCATGATATTCAACAAATCGACAATCTGCTCACCTTCTTTCAGATAGACGATGAAATGCTCCTTTCGTTCTACTACCTTGGCATCCAGACCAAAGGCATTGATTAAATCCCGCAGTTGCTCAGCCGCAGACAAATCTGCCAGAACGAATTCCAAATGATAATTTTTTTCCGGATCATTCACAGAGCCGACAGAAATAAATGCGCCACGAATATATGCCCTACGGCAGCAAATGCTGCTGACCACAGGCGGATAAATCCGCTTTTTCAAGCTTTTTTGTTCCTTTTCTGTCCATAAAATACCGGTTACCTGCAAGAGCATTGCTACCTTTGCCGCATCCCTCACCAAAAGAGTATACACCTTGGTCTGCCGCTTTTGGCCGCTCGTTCTTACAGATACTTCAGCTATCATATTAAAAGTATTTTCCAATAATGTAAAGCACTTTTTCACAACGTAATAATTTTCGGTTTGGAGTTTTAAACAAAAATTTTGTCCAAACACAGCAATCTGTCCACAGATATTGACATAGGCTGCGATTTCTGCAATTTCGCAATGTCTCCCATTTCCAAAATGAAGGGACAACTCACCCTTAACCTTAGACGAAAATGACAAATTTGTCCCTCCCCTCTATTTTTTTGTATCTTCGTATGATTTACTTTTTATGTCTGCTGTCCTTTTCAATATCGTTATGCTTGAGCAGCAGAGTATGCTTGTCCTGCCCCAATGCTTGATAGAGGGCATTTGCCAAGGTAACGGAGCGATGCTTGCCGCCGGTACAGCCAATGCTGATTACAAGGTTATTTTTTCCCTCTTTGATATAATGCGGAATCAAGAATTCCAGCATATCAACCAGCTTTTTCAAGAAAACCTGACTTTCCTCAAAGGCCATCACATAGCTGCTGACAGGCGCATCATTGCCCGTCATTTCCTTCAATTCCTGAATATAGAAGGGGTTTGGCAGGAACCGCACATCGAACACCAAATCACTGTCCGCAGGGATTCCGTATTTAAAGCCAAAGGAACGAATGGTAATAACCAGATTTTCGTAGGATTGATTTTCCACAAAAATACGGTTAATCTGCTCCTTGAGCTGTCTGGTTAAAATCTGGCTGGTGTCGATGATATAGGTTGCCTTGCTTTTGACATCCTTCAGTATTTCACGCTCCTTCTGAATTCCCTCTTGAATGGAGCCGTTTTTGGAAAGAGGATGGCTTCTTCTGGTTTCCTTATAGCGTTTAATTAGCACATCATCGGAGGCATCCAAGAATAAAATTTCATATTCATACCCCTTATGCTGTAAATCGGACAGCACTTCAAACAGGTCATTAAACAGCTTGCCGCCACGAATATCAATACCCATGGCAACACGCTCGATTTCGCCCTCCTGCTCATAGCAAAGCTCTGCAAACTTCGGCAGCAATGCAGGGGGAATATTATCCACGCAGAAAAAATTGATATCCTCCAAGAATTTCAGCACAGAGGTTTTCCCTGCACCCGACATCCCTGTTACAATTACAAATCGCATACTCTTTCACCGACCTTTCCTGTTTCATACCCTTATTCTTCTCCGACGATTTTCACCTCTGTTTCGAGTGTTACGCCGAATTGCTCCTTTACTTCCTTTCGGCAAAATGCAATCAAATCCAGAATATCCTGTGCTGTTGCATCGCCAATGTTAATCAAAAAACCGGAATGTTTTTCGGAAACCTGCGCACCGCCGATGGTTTTTCCTTTTAAGCCCGCATCCTGCACCAGCTTTCCCGCAAAGTACCCCTCCGGACGCTTGAAGGTGCTGCCTGCACTGGGATACTGCAAGGGCTGCTTCTCCCTTCTCTGCTCTGCCAATTCAGCCATGCGGCTGCGGATTGCAGTGCTGTCCCCTTGCTTCAGTTCCATGGTGACCCCCAAAACGATATAGTCCTTTTCAAGAATATTGCTGTGGCGATAGCCTAAATCCAATTCTGCCGCAGAAATGGTTTTTACCTCCAAGTCCTTTGTGAGAACCTCCACGCTAACCAAAGCATCCTTCATTTCGCCGCCATAAGCACCTGCATTCATAACAACCGCACCGCCAACGCTCCCCGGAATACCGCTTGCAAATTCCAAGCCTGTCAGAGCGCTCTCTGCCGCCTTTGCAGCCACACTGCTCAGCAATGCACCGCCCTGCGCCTTAAGGATATTGCCCTCTACGGCGATTTCGGACATACGATGATAAATCTGAATTACCGCACCACGAATCCCCTTATCCCGCACAAGCAAATTACTGCCGTTGCCGATGACCAGAACGGGAATATTATATCTATGCAAAATTTCGATGGCACTGCGTAATTCCGACACATTTTTCGGCTGAATAAAATAATCTGCCGCACCGCCTACCCGAAAGGTTGTATGCTCCTTCATCAATTCCTGCTGTTTGAAGCCTTCCTTGCCTAAGCACGCCTCTAATTCCTTTATTAACTGTTCCATCTTTCCACCTTCTTATTTTCCGATACGATTTGCAAAATCCTGTGCTGTATTTTTCCCCATCTTCTTCTGGCGGTTTGTCATGGCGGCAGATTCACAAATCATTGCCACGTTTCTGCCCGGGCGCACAGGAATGGTGTTTAGCTGTACCTTATTCCCCAAAATTTCCATATATTCCTCATTGAGTCCTAATCTGTCATAGGAATCCGCTTTTCCGTCCCAAACCTCCAGCTTAATGACAAGGTCTACAGTTTTTTGGTCCTTTACAGAGCCGACACCAAATAATTCCTTTACATTCAAAATGCCAATGCCTCTCAGCTCAATCAAATAGCGGATAATCTCCGGACAAGAGCCAATCAGCCTTCTATCTGCAATCCGTTTAATTTCAACAGCGTCATCCGCAATCAAACGATGGCCTCTTTTTATCAATTCCAACGCCGTTTCGCTTTTCCCGATGCCGCTTGCACCTGTAATCAGTACACCCTCGCCGTAAATATCCACAAGAACGCCATGCATCATCACACGGTCTGCCAATTCCTCCCGCAGCCAGAAAATCAATTCTGCCGTAAAATCGGTGGTATTCTGTGCTGTACGAAAAATCGGGACGCTGTATTCTCTGCCATATTCCAGCATTTCTGGAAAAATCTCTAAATTTTTGCAAACGATTAAGCAGGGAATATGATATTGAAACAAATGATGAATGGCATTTTTTCTATCCTCCTCGCTTAAGCTCATCAGATAGCTATATTCGACACGCCCGATTACCTGCAAGCGATCACTGTCAAAGCGTTCATAAAAGCCTGTCAGCTGCAATGCAGGGCGGTTGATTTCCTTTCTGAGAATGGAACGGCCTTCTAAGCTAAGCTCAGGCAATATCGGTTCCAATTCAAACACTTCTACAATTTTTTTCAACTCCGCAGAATACATTGCGGCTCACCTCTCCCTTTTATAAAAATCAAATCCCATTCTAAGCATATCTTACCCGAAAATCATCCGTTTTGCAATTCTTCCCGATGGAAAAAAAGATAGACCTGCTCCGCCGCAGGAATTGTCATACCTTCCGCCTCCAAAAGCTCTGCCACCTCTGCCGCAGCAATGCCCTCAATAGAGCCGAAATGACGCAGCAAGGCCTTTCGCCGCACCTCGCCAATGCCCTTGATCTCATCTAAAACAGAGTGCAGATTTCTTTCATCCCGCAGCTTTCTGTGATAGGTGATGGCAAAGCGGTGTACCTCATCCTGTATGCGTGTGACAAGCTTAAAGCCTTCGGAGGTTAAGGGAATCCGAATTTCCTGCCCGTGAAACAGCAGTCCTCTTGTGCGGTGCCTGTCATCCTTAACCATGCCGCAAACGGGAATCTCCATGCCAAAGGCAAGCAAGACCTCCTCCGCTGCGTGTACCTGTGTTTTACCGCCATCCATCAAAATCAAATCGGGCAGACGAGTGAAGCCGGTGGTTTTTCCTTCGCCTTTTTCCTTTATGGCATGGCTTAGGCGGCGGGTAATGACCTCCTTCATGGAAGCATAATCATTTGCACCGACCACTGTTTTTATTTTAAATTTGCGATAATCACTGCTTTTGGAGCGTCCATCCTCAAAAACAACCATTGAGCCGACAGATTCAAAGCCCTGTGTGTTGGAAATATCATACGCCTCCACACGTTTCAGCTCGTTTGGCAGAGAAAGTGCCTGCCGCAATTCCTCCATCGCCCCCTTCGTCCGCTGCTCCTCTCGTTTCAGCTTTTCGCCGAACTGCTCGAAAATCAGCATGGCATTTTTGTGTGCAAGCTCTGTCAGCTTATGCTTTTCGCCCTTAATGGGAACGGTTAAGGTCACACGACTGCCTCGCCTTTCAGAAAGATAATCTGCGATTAAATCGCTTTCCTCCGCAACCAAAGCCTCCTGCAAAATAATTTCCTTCGGAATATAGGCAGTGCCGCTGTAAAACTGCTTGACAAAGGCTGTCAGAATTTCCGCTCGGCTCTGCTCTGCAAAGGCAGTCAGTGTAAAATTTTCTCTGCCTGTCATTTTGCCCCCACGGATAAAGAATACCTGCACCAGACATTCCTCAAACGCACGCACAAACCCAATGACATCCGCATCCCCTAAGCCTGTGTTGGAAATCTTCTGTTTTTCTGCCACGCTTTTGATAGCGGAGATTTTGTCTCGCAGGGAGGCGGCCTTTTCAAATTCCATATTTTCTGCCGCTGTCAGCATTTCCTGCTCCATTTTTTTCATGATTGCATGATGCTTTCCTTCCAGAAAATCCATGGCATCCTTGATATATGTCTGATATTCCTCCGGGGAAACCTTCCCACTGCAAGGGGCAATGCACTGCCCGATGTGGTGATTCAAACAAGGACGCTCCTTCCCGATATCCCTTGGAAATACCTTCTTGCATTTGCGAATCGGAAAAAGCTTATGCAGGATTTCAACGGTTTCCTTTGCCGCAAGCACATCCGTAAAGGGGCCGTAATATTTTGCCTTATCCTTCTCCATTCTGCGTGTTATAAAAATGCGTGGGAACAGCTCCTGCACCGTTACTTTAATATAAGGATAGCTTTTGTCATCCTTCAGCAAAATATTATAATAGGGATGATGCTTTTTGATGAGGTTACATTCAAGCAGCAATGCTTCCATTTCGGAATCCGTTACGATATATTCAAATTCGCTTATATTCGGCACCATGGAGCGTGTTTTCGCTGTTTGGTTGCGACTGCTTTGAAAATACTGCCGCACCCGATTTTTCAGATTTACTGCCTTTCCTACATAAATAATCTGCCCGTTTTCATCCCTCATTAAGTAAACGCCTGGCTTTTGCGGCAGCTTTTTCAGTTCCTCTTGAATATCAAACATAGCCTCACCTCTTTTTGAACACAATTTTTTATGATACAAAAGGGAGAGCCTTTTTTTAAGGTTCTCCCTTCGTTCCCTTTTGCATTGATTTTAGATAAAAATAAAGTCCCTGTCAAGACAAGGACTTATTTTCAGTGTTTCTTATTTCATTTCTGCGATAACTTCAACTTCGCACAATACGTTCTTAGGCAGTGTTTTTACTGCAACGCAGGAACGTGCGGGCTTGCCTGTGAAGTATTTGCCGTAAACTTCGTTGAATGCTGCAAAATCGCCCATATCAGCCAAGAAGCATGTTGTTTTTACAGCGTCTGTGAATGTCAGACCGTTTGCTTCCAAAACAGCAGCCAAATTCTTGCAAACCTGTTCAGCCTGTGCCTGAACATCAGCGCCGATGATTTCGCCTGTTGCGGGATCCAGAGCAATCTGGCCGGATGTGAACAGCAGACCGTTTACGGAAACTGCCTGAGAATAGGGACCCAATGCTGCGGGTGCTTTATCTGTGCTTGTAAATTTCATTTTCATTACCTCCAAAAAAATGTACTTTCGTTATGTTTCCTAACATTTTTATTTTAGTCCAAAGACATTATTCAGTCAATGTATTTTGCTCAAAAACATAAAATTTTTCTGTCTAAAGTACTTTTTTCCTATCTTTGTATTCCATTTTTGTGAAAATTCGGGTAAAATAGAAACGATGTGTATAAAATATGACAGAAAAATACCCTATTCCAAGAAAGAAAGGAAGAAATATATGAGCAATGCAGATGCAATTCAAAAGCGTCGTATTTTCGGGATTATTTCTCACCCCGACGCAGGTAAAACAACATTGACGGAAAAGCTGCTGCTGCACGGCGGTGCAATTCGTGAGGCCGGTACGGTAAAGGCAAGAGGCAAAAATAAATTTGCAAAATCCGACTGGATGGAAATTGAAAAGCAAAGAGGGATTTCCGTTACCTCCTCCGTCATGCAGTTTGAATATGATGATAAGGTGGTTTCCATCATGGATACCCCCGGGCATAATGACTTTGGCGAGGATACCTACCGTATCCTGACCTCTGTGGACAGTGCCGTTATGGTTATTGATGCTGCGAAGGGTGTCGAAACACAGACCGTTAAGCTGTTTAAGGTTTG
This sequence comes from uncultured Anaerotignum sp., assembly GCF_934277605.1. Taxonomy (GTDB): domain Bacteria; phylum Bacillota; class Clostridia; order Lachnospirales; family Anaerotignaceae; genus Anaerotignum_A. The sequence goes on along the minus strand of NZ_CAKQVD010000009.1, from coordinate 1,419 downwards.
TTCCATGCGTAAGATTCCCATTTTTACGTTTATCAATAAATTAGACCGTCAATCAAAGGATCCCTTGGATTGTATGGCGGATTTGGAGGATGCGCTTGGCCTGCCCTCCACTGCTGTGACATGGCCCATCGGCAATGGGCTGACCTTTGAAGGCATTTATGACAGATTGGAAAACAAGGTGTATCTTTATAAGCAAAAGGACGGCGTGATTGAGCTGGGTGCCAACGGCGTATTCGGGGATACCTTGGAGGGCGTCATTTCCGATGCGAATTTGGATATTTTAAGAGGCGAAATGGAGCTTTTGGATGGTGCGGGCAACCCCTTCGATTTGCAGGCAATCAAGGAGGGCAAGCTTTCCCCCGTATTCTTTGGCTCTGCGCTGGCAGATTTCGGTATAACCCCCTTCCTGCATCATTTCTTGGAATGGTCCCCTGCCCCCGGCGCAAGAAAGACCACTACAGGCGAGGTCAACCCCAACGATGATTTCTTCAGCGGCTTTATTTTCAAAATTCAGGCGAACATGAACCCTGCGCACCGTGATAGATTGGCATTCTTTCGCATCTGCTCCGGCACGTTTACCAGAGGCATGAACGTAACACTTTCCAGAACAGGCAAGCAGATGAAGCTGAGCCAATCCACACATTTGATGGCAAATGACAGAGAAACGGTGGAAACCGCTATCGCAGGCGATATTATCGGTATTTATGACAGCGGCAACTTCCAGATTGGCGATACTCTGACAGACAGAAAGGAAAAGCTCTTTTTCGAGCCATTGCCGACCTTCCCGCCCGAGCTGTTCTGCCGTGTGCGTCCTGTGAACTCCTTGAAGGCAAAGCAATTCCAGAAGGGTGTGCAGCAGTTGGCACAGGAGGGTGCCATTCAGGTGTACCACAATGAATTTAATGATGTTATTCTGGGGGCGGTTGGTCAGCTTCAGTTTGAAGTTTTCCAGTATCGACTGTTGAATGAATATAATTCCGAAATCCGCATGGAGCCTTTGGAATATCAGGTTGCACGTTGGGTTGCACCCGGCTCTCCCAAGGATGTTAAGGATTATGTGGTAGCCAGAAGCACCTTGGTATATGACCATTTTGAACGCCCGATTCTGCTGTTCGCGAACCAGTACACGCTGAACAATTTCATGCAGAAGAATCCTGAGGTTAATCTGGTAGAGGCTTTAGATGTAGACGATACCGAGCATTTGGAGGACTAAAAAGAAGGAGATTTTTTCTCCGGGGACGCTGTCCCCAGACCCCTGCAAGGGCATCATGCCCTTGACCTGATACGGTAAAAGCATACGCTTTTACCGGAAATCATTATAAATAAGAATCTCGATTGTATTTTGAAGTGCCCCCTGTCAAGTAGACAGTGAAAAAATAAAAATATTTTGTTGGAGATGGTCTCTGCATTGGCAGAGAC
>NZ_CAKQVD010000008.1 GCF_934277605.1 uncultured Anaerotignum sp. | reverse complement strand
TCCTTCATGCCAACCACAGGCTTCTCCTGCTTGGGCGAAACGGACGCTTGTCCCGGAAGCACCTCCGCCATGGCAAAGGAACCGCCGCCCATGCCGAAAAAGAAGGGCAGCGCCAGCAGAAAAAGCACCAAACCCACCAGATTTAAGGCTCCCTTGTTCTTTTTTTGCACCATAGCTGCCTCCTTTCCTCTTTCCATACTATGCAGAGGGGGAGGAAAACAGAACGGAAAGCTTTGGTTGCATTTCCTGCGGACAGCTTTTATAATAGGCAGAAGAAAAGACGGGAGGCGGAAGGATATGACAGAGGTGGTAGCGGCACTGATTTGGAACGGAGAGAAATTCATGGCGTGTCAGCGGCCTGCGCATAAGGCAAGAGGGCTTTTGTGGGAATTTGTCGGCGGCAAGGTGGAGGCAGGCGAAACAAAGGCACAGGCGTTGGTGCGGGAATGTCGGGAGGAATTGGGCGTGAGCGTTGCAGTGGGCGATGTTTTTATGGAGGTTGTGCATGAATACCCCGATTTGACGGTGCATTTGACATTGTTCCATGCGAGGATTTTGGCAGGCGAGCCGCAAAGGCTGGAGCATAACGATATTCGCTGGATTACAACAAAGGAAATTGACGAGTATCCCTTTTGCCCTGCGGATGTGGAGATATTGAAAAAACTAAAAGAGGAATATTAAAGATAAGTCGAAAACAGGTTTTCGACTTGTTGAAACAGAGGAATAAACAGACGAGTTCCATCAGCTTAAAAGCCTTGAAACTCGCTGTTTTCCTCGTCGGAAGTGAATTCCGACTGCGGATTCCATTTGGGAAACTACTTACCGCCCAAGAAGGGGCGGCAGGCGAAGCCTGCTTTGCGTAGCAAAGTAATGAACAATTTGTTTCCCAAGCCCTTCCGCTACCTCAAAAATTACTTTGTCTACAGTCTGAGGCTTTCTCTCTATAATCGGAGAAAGCCTTTTTGATTGCTGTTTTATGGAAGGATGGATTAAAGGGCTTCAAAATATGCCTTATTTGCGGCAATGGCAGCGGTGGTTGCCTCTTTTGCGGGCCCGCCGATGACCTTTCTTGCCTGCGCACATTCGTTGACATTGATGGCGGCATATACGCTTTCATCAAACACAGGGGAGATTGCCTTATATTCCGCAAGGGAAAGGTCGTCCAGGTTGGTGTTATGCTGGATGCAATACAGCACCAGCTTGCCGATGATGGCGTGTGCATCACGGAAGGGAACGCCCTGCTTAACCAGCCAGTCTGCCGCATCGGTGGCGTTGGTGAAGCCGCCCTTTGCCGCATTCAGCATGGCATCCTTCTTTACGGTCATGGTTGCAATCATGCTTGTGAATACGGGCAGGCACATTTTGACGGTATCAATGGCATCAAACAGCCCCTCCTTATCCTCCTGCATATCCTTGTTATATGCCAGAGGCAAGCCCTTCATGGTGGTCAAGAGTGCCATCAAATGCCCGTAGACACGGCCTGTTTTGCCGCGAATCAGCTCTGCCATATCGGGATTTTTCTTCTGCGGCATAATGCTGGAGCCTGTGGAATAGGCATCGGAAAGCTCGATGAAATGAAATTCATGGCTGCTCCAGAGGATGATTTCTTCGCAGAAGCGGCTCAGGTGCATCATCAAAATGGAAAGCGTGGAGGCAAGCTCAATGCAGAAATCTCTATCGGAAACACCATCCATGCTGTTCATTGTGATGGCGGCAAAGCCCAATTCCTCTGCAACGGCATATCTATCCAGAGGGTAGGTGGTGGTGGCAAGTGCGCCACTGCCCAGAGGCATGACATCTGTGCGTTTATAGGTATCGCAAAGGCGGTCATAGTCACGCTTGAACATTTCTACATAGGCAAGCAGATGGTGTGCCAAGGTAACCGGCTGCGCACGCTGCAGATGGGTATAGCCGGGCAATATGGTTTCTGTATGGTTTGCCGCAAAATCGTTCAGGGTTACCATCAGGGCTTTTACCAATTCCTTGATGGCGATGATTTCCTTTTTGGTATACATACGGATATCCAGAGCCACCTGATCGTTACGGCTGCGGCCTGTGTGCAGGCGTTTGCCGACATCGCCAATGCGGCTGATGAGGATGGTTTCCACGTTCATGTGGATATCCTCTGCTTTTTCGTCGAATGTGACCTTGCCTGCCTCGATATCGGCGAGGATTTCCTTTAAGGTTTGGATGATCAATGCGGCGTCATCGGCGGGGATAATGCCCTGCTTGCCGAGCATAGCGGCGTGTGCCATGCTGCCTGTGATATCTTCTTTATACATTCTGCTATCGAAGGAGATAGAGGAATGGAAATGGTCTGTAAAGCTGTCTGTGGACTGTGTGAAGCGTCCGCCCCAAAGTTTAGCCATGATGTTTCTCCTTTCTTTCTTTTGGCAAAGGGCGTTGCCCTCTGCACTCCTACCAAGGGGATCATCCCCTTGGAACCCGAGTTGCAAACAGAAATACTTCTGTTTGCGTAGTCGTCTATAATGAGAAATACTCCCATCAAGCCTGACAGGAGTATTTTTTTGTCTTTCGCATATTTTAATTTGCCGTAATATAACGGAAGGGTTCGGGAAATCTCCGTTTCCCGAATGGAATCCGCAGAGGGGGCTTTGCCCACTCGAGGAAAACAGGGAGTTTCAAGGTGCTTGTCACCGCCGGAACTCATCTGTTTGGCATCTGTTTCACTCGAAAAAAGCTTGAAGCTGCTTGCAGCTGAGATTTTTTCGAAGGGCAAGTTTTACTTGCCCTGGTTCTCCATCATCATCGCACGAACCTTCATGGACAGGCCGAACAGGTTGATGAACCCGTCTGCGTCCTTATGGTTATAAAGCTCGCCTGTTGTGAAGGAAGCGATGGATTCGTTATACAGGCTGTAAGGAGAGGTGGAGCCGGCAGGGATGATGTTGCCCTTATACAGCTTCAGCTTTACTGTGCCTGTTACGGTTTCGTTTACCTTATCGAAATAAGCGCTCAGTGCCTCACGCAGAGGGGTGTACCATTCGCCGCTGTAAACCAGCTCTGTGAATTTATTGCTTGCCACCTCATTGAACGCCTGTGTTTTCTTATCGGAGCAAAGATATTCCAGCTCACGGTGTGCATAATACATGATGGTGCCGCCGGGGGTTTCATATACACCACGGGATTTCATGCCAACCACACGGTTTTCGCAGATATCAACAATGCCGACACCGTTTCTGCCGCCGATTTCATTCAGCTTTGTCAGCAGTGCAACGGGAGAAAGCTTTTCGCCGTTTACTGCAATGGGGATACCCTTTTCAAAATCCAGTGTGACATATTCGGGCTGATCGGGCGCATTTTCGGGTGTCACGCTCATCTGCAAAATGTGTTCATAGTTAGGCTCATTTGCGGGGTCCTCCAGCTCCAGACCTTCATGGCTCAGGTGCCACAGGTTTCTGTCACGGCTGTAGGAGTTATCATGGCTTGCCTCGAAGGGAATCCCATGATCGGCCAAATACTGAATTTCATCCTCACGGGACTGCATTTTCCATGTATCCAGTCTCCAAGGAGCGATAATTTTCATTTCGGGTGCCAATGCCTTAATGGTCAGCTCAAAACGCACCTGATCGTTGCCCTTGCCTGTTGCGCCGTGGCAGATTGCGGTTGCGCCTTCCTTTTTTGCAATTTCAACCAGTCTTTTTGCGATGATGGGGCGTGCCATGGAGGTACCGATCAGATATTTGCCTTCATAGACAGCGTTTGCCTTTACGCAGGGGTAAACAGCATCAGTGATAAATTCTTCTGTCAGATTTTCGATATACAGCTTGCTTGCGCCTGTTTTCAGCGCCTTTTCCTCCAGACCATCGGTCTCCTTGCCCTGACCAACGTCACCGCATACGCAGATAACCTCACAGTCATAGTTTTCCTTCAGCCAAGGAATGATTGCGGATGTATCCAGACCGCCGGAATATGCCAGAACGATTTTTTCTTTTGCCATGATTTTCTTCCTCCTTAAAAACATAAAAACCTTGTTACAAGGGCTTTGTTCAAAATGAATTTTATAAATGGATTATACATAGAAAATGCAAGAAATGCAATAGAAAATCATAAAAATACATAAGTTTGTTTATAATTTTAAAAATGGGGGAAAGATTCTATCTGTTTTTGGGCATATTTCTTTGTGGAGAGAGAAACGGGGTGCATATTTATTCGCTTTTAACTGCATAATCGTTTAGAACCACAGTATCCTGTATACATGGGAGGGGAAAGCCTTTTTTTCTTCCTAAAAACAGGGTTTTGTGATATGATAGCATTGATATATTACAGATAGAGAACGGATATCGTATCATATCCGCCTGCGGCTTTGCCATTGGGCTTTTACAAAAGACGGAAATCCAAATCGCTAACGAGGAGGCGGGAAGAATGAAGGTTTTAACATATAAGTATGGCGGCGAAACGGCTGTCGGCGTTTTGAAAAATGACGGCTCCGAGGTGGTGCCTGTCAATTATCTGGGCTGCACATCTGTGGATATGAATACCTTTTTAGAGGTGCAGGATGAAAGGAAGCTGGAAAAGCTGAACCGAAACAAAGAGCTGATGCAGGGGATTCCTCTGGAGGAGGTGCAGATTCTTTCGCCCATTCCCCAGCCCAAGCAGGATGTGGTTTGCCTTGGCATTAACTATTATGCGCACGCAGAGGAGGCGGCACGCTTCCATGATGAAGCCTTTGGCGGCGAGCGGCCGGTGCCGATTTATTTTGCAAAGCGAATCAATCGTGCCTTGGCAGACGGAGAGGCGATCGACGGGCATTTGGATATTGTGGATAGTCTGGATTATGAGGCGGAATTGGCTGTCATTATCGGCAAGGATGCAAGGAATGTGAAGCCGGAGGAGGTCTTTGATTATGTCTTTGGCTACACGATTCTCAATGATATGAGTGCCAGAAATTTGCAGACGGCACATAAGCAGTGGTATTTTGGGAAAAGCTTGGATGATTTTACACCCATCGGCCCTTGGATTGTGACGAAGGATGAATTTGAAAATCCGCCTGCGCTGCCGATTCGCTCCTATGTAAATGGCGAGCTGCGGCAGGACAGCAATACGGAGCTGATGATTAACGGTGTGGAGCGAGTGATTTGTGAGCTGACACAGGGCATGACGCTGCGTGCAGGCACAATCATTGCCATGGGGACGCCTGCGGGTGTCGGCATGGGCTTTCAGCCGCCCAAGTTTTTGAAAAAGGGCGACATTGTAAAATGCGAGATTGAGGGCATTGGCTCTATGACGAATGAAATTAAGTAAAACCTGCGAGGACTCCGTCCCCGCGCCCCTGCAAAGGGAATGATTCCCTTGGTGGGAGTTTGAGGGTGAAACCCTCAAGAAAAAATAAGGAGATATAGTATGGATAAAATAAAGGTAATGAGCGTGTTCGGGACACGCCCCGAGGCGATTAAGATGGCGCCCTTGGTAAAGCAGCTGGAACAAACACCCGAAATCGAAAGCATTGTCTGCGTAACGGCGCAGCACCGTGAAATGCTCGATCAGGTATTGGAGATTTTTGATTTGCACCCCCGTTATGATTTGAATATCATGCAGTCCCGTCAGACATTGGCAGGCATTACTACAAGAGCCTTAACCGGCTTGGAGGAGGTTATGGGGCAGGAGAAGCCCGATATCGTTCTGGTGCATGGCGACACCTCCACCACCTTCGCAGGTGCCTTGGCGGCATATTATAATCAGGTGAAGGTCGGGCATGTGGAGGCAGGTCTGCGCACCTATGACAAATATCAGCCCTTCCCGGAGGAAATGAACCGCCGCTTGACCGGTGCCTTGACAGATTTGCATTTTGCGCCTACCCCGTTGGCAAAGGAGCATTTGCAGAAGGAAAATATTAGCGAGGATGCTATTTTTATTACAGGGAATACTGTGATTGATGCCTTGGCGCATACCATTGAGGAGGAGTATACCTTTACGGTGGATGAGCTGAATCGGATTGACTTTAAAAAGAACCGTGTGATTGCCATGACTGCGCATAGAAGGGAAAACCTCGGCGAGCCATTGCGGAACATCTGCCATGCAGTGAAACGCTTGGTGGAGGAATACCCCGATGTTGAGGTTGTGTATGCGGTGCATAAAAATCCCGCTGTGGTTGAGCCTGTCCATGAAATTTTGGGCGGCAATGCACGCATTCATCTGACAGATCCACTGGATTTGAAGGATATGCATAACTTGATGAGCCGCTCCTTCTTTGTTATGACGGACAGCGGCGGCTTGCAGGAGGAGGTTCCCTCCATGGGTAAGCCTGTTTTGGTGCTGCGTAATGTTACGGAGCGTCCCGAAGGGGTTGAGGCAGGCACGCTGAAATTGGCAGGCACAGATGAAAACGTGATTTATTCCATGGCAAAAACGCTTTTGGATGATAAAGAGGAATATGAAAAAATGGCACAGGCGAAAAATCCCTTTGGCGATGGGCAGGCAAGCCGCCGCATTGTGGAAAGCATCCTGTATGCCTTTGGGAAAAAGGCGGAAAGACCGGATGAATATGTCCTGCGCATGAAAAATGAGAGCATAAGCAAGGAGGGAAAACCCATGAAGGAAGAAAGAATGGCAATTCTCAATATGTTGGAAAAGGGCATTATCACTGTGGATGAGGCAGACCGCCTGCTGAACACGCTGAACAACGGCTTGGGTGCGGAAAAGGACGGCATTGCAAAAACCGTTGGCGGTATGCTGAATAAGGCAGGTGCGGCGCTCAGTGCCGTTGCCGATAAGGTGAAGGAAAACCCGACTGTGAAAAATGCAGCCGATAAGATGGCGGATAAGGCGGAGGATTTGCAGCCCAAGGTTACCTCTGCGGCCTTCCGCATGAGAGAAAAGCTGGCAGATAAGGCAGACGATTTGCAGCCGGCAGTGCGTTCCGCAGCCTTCCGCATGGCAGAAAAGGCAAGCGAAATCAAAGAGGATATGGCAACCTACCGTGAAAAGCTGAAGGAAAAGAGAAACCGTGATGAAGCGGAGGATTGGGACGATATTGATTTGGAGGAGCTGGAGGCAGACGAGGTGCCTGCGGAGGAAGCGACTGCGGAGGCAGAGGAGCCTATCTCCCCCGAAATGAACCATTATCTGAGCAAGGTGGAGAATGTTCTGGATGGCATGAGCGACCAGATGGAGCAGCTCAATGATATGGAGGCATTTTTGAAGGCATCCTTTGGGGAATATGATCCTGCCGACTGGGAGGATGACGAGGAAGAACCCACAGACGAGAAAAAAGAATAAGAAGAAAAAATAAAAATAAGTTTTTGATTAGAAATGCCATACGAAGTAATTACTCTGTATGGCATTTTCAATATTAATTTATTAATCTTAATAGGGTTTAAATTTAGGTAAATAGTTTTCTACGTTCCTTTGTAATTCTTTGTAAAATTCTTTATACGCTCTTTCAGAAGATGTTCTTTTCCCGTTTTCAACATGGATATACATAGTAGCTACATTTGTTAAAAGGCATTCTAATTGAGCTACAGATAATACTGCTATGAATTGAACCTTAGAAGTGTCCTTTGGTTTTTTGGCTTGAAATATAATGTTATCAATTTTGTTTTGGGGCTTACCCATAAAATCAATTTGAAATGGTAAAAAGCCGATTCCTTCATGGCATAGAGAGTTTCTAAGGTTATATAAAAAGGAGCATACTGGGCATTCTTCTTCAAAAGCTCCTATTTCTATATTTCTAACCCTGTTTTGAGTTTTAAGTTCATCTAATAACCTTTTTATTTCTCGATAGCTAGCATTATTTTTAAGATTTTTCTCACGAATGCCAAATTGAGTTTTTAAGGCATTTGGAGAATCTATATTGTCTTGTCGGCGCATACCAAATATTTCTTCCGGAACAACAAGAAGGCAATACATGGAATTTATTAATTGCGTTACCTCATAGAGGTTATCTTCATGGGATCTCTCTTTTATATAATTGTAATTTCTCAGAGTTCTTTCGGCTAATTCTCTTATAAATATAGTACAGTTTATTTCCATAACAGATCCTCCTTTTTAAGAATGGTTTCTAGATTAGCAAGAAAATCAGATTTTATTTCATCAGAAGAATGAGATTCAACAAATTTCTTAGTTAAATTTTTTGCAGCCTTTTTTCTAATATAGCGAATTAAAACTCGATTATCGTATATGTATTCTGCAGCTTTATTAAGTTCTTCATATTGAGATATCCTGTTTTCTGATAGTGGAATTTTTGTATATTGTGAATTCCAATTTAGGCTAAACATTTTACATAAATGATATTTCCACAATAATTTGTGGAATTCCGAATATATAGGTCCATCAAATTCAATGTAGAGCTTATCGTTATTATGGTCTGTATGATTGCCATCACAACAGCCTCCTGTATATATTCCACACGCAGAGAGTGCTTTTATATATCTTGCAATATTTGCCTCCAACCAATCAAGTGGAATTTTATCAGCACAATTTCTTTTTGCAACCTTATGCCAAGGCTGTAGTTGATTGCAAGAGCCAACTCCTACTGTTCCACATTTTATTGGAGAGAATAGTTTTTGTAATCTCGTTGCATCTGATGATGTAAGAATAATTTCAGACGAATTACTAAGGAAGCCTATTTGATATTCAGATAATATATCTTCAAGAAACTTAGCATCTTCTTTTGCAGAGTTGTCACTTAGAATGTATTGATTATTTTCTGTTTCAATAATAAACCCGCGTTTTTTTAGTAAATCGATAATTTGATTCATAATAGATCACACCTCCTTGAGTTATATTTTGCCACATGTAATATTATAGCATAAAATAGGATTATAGGTGTTAATATATGTAATTAAATTATAAAAAACGCTTAGATTGTAAGGTCTAAGCGTTTTTTCTGTTAGGATGAATTTCTGCGGCTTTTTTGCGTGCTATCGTGCATGATAAAGCCTACGAATGAGGTTCCATGTGGCAGGGCCGACATTGCCTGTCGGGGGCAGGCCGTTTTGCGCCTGCAATGCCGCCACAGCATCCCTTGTTTCCTCATCAAACACCCCTGTGACCGCAATCGGCGGAATGGCACCCGTATAATCGGCAATCCCCTTGAGATAGGTTTGCAGATGGCGCACATCCTCATTTTCCATGCCAAGCGAAAGAAAATAGCCGGGATAAATGCCGGCATTGCTTTCCTCCATGCCTGCGGGGAGCATTGAAAGAATATCGGCATACGCCTGCTTTAGCTGCTGCCATGTTTGCGGCCCCACAATGCCATCCGGATTCAGACCGACCAAGGATTGAAAGGCACGCACAGCGGCAGTGGTGGCAGGGCCGAAATAGCCATCCTGCTTGATATCGGGGAGGGCATCATTAAAATATGCAAGTGCATCCAAATAATATTGCAGGGAGTGCACATCCACACCGCTGTTGCCCTCACGCAAAACCGCAGGGAAGGGGCGTGTGACCTCCTCCAACGTCAGCCCCTCGCTTGTCAGCTCATTCAGGCGCTTCACGCCGTTATATAGATATTTTAGCTGATACCACGTGGATTTGCCGACAATCCCATCGGGCGTCAGGTTAAAAATACGCTGAAATTCCCGCACAGCGTCTTCGGTTGCCTTATCGAATACACCATTCGGATTTTCGATTTTCGGGATGGCAGGGTAATTGTCTGCAATGCGGTTCAGCTCAAGCTGTATGGTTTTTACGGTGTTGCCGGCATCCCCAAGCCGCAGCGGGACATTGGGGTAGGAGGCGATGTTTGCGGAAATCGGCACGTTTTCCAAAATGCCGATGTCATTTCCGTAAAACTGCTGCAAAATTTGATAGGGAGTCAGCCCCTGCTCCGCCAAGGCAACGGTTCCCCATTGGGAAAGACCGTCGCAAACGGTGGTTGTGCCGTTGCAGTAGGCGGTAAAAAAGGGATCCACCCGCCCCTGCCGCACCACATAGTTATTGAAAATTTCATCTACGATTTGGCTGATGTTTTCGTAAATATCTCTGCCCTTGATGAAGGTCTGGTCATATTGCGTGGTGGAGGTAATATCGAAATCATAGCCCTGACTGCGATAAAATTCGTTAAAGATGCGGTTCAGTGCATAGGTAATCTGTGCATAGATGTTTGCGCGAATGGCGGCATCCGGCCAGGTGGGATAAATCTCGCTGGAGGCGACATTTTTAATATAGTCCGGAAAGGGAACGGTGATGTTTTCCGCAGGCTGATTGGGCAGCCCCAAATGCACGGTAATCGTTTCCGGAATGGTGGGTACTTGCTGTAAGGCCATAGCAATTCTCCTTTCTCATAGGGTTGGCTCGGTATCGGTGACGGAGCTTGCCTCGTTTTTGTGCTCTCCGCCTACATCAAAGGAAAGGGAAACGGGCTGAATGGTGGTAACGCCATCGAAAATGGGGATATCATGCACCACGGCGGAGATGGTGCCGGGGGCGGAAATGCGTGCGTGATAGGTGGAGAAAACATCTGCGGTGCCGGGGATTTGCGAAAGCGTGCGGCTGGGGGCAGGCAGGGAAAATTCCTCTGTTTTTCCGCTTTCATCCGTTGTGGCAGTGATGGAAAACGTATACCCGTTGGGCAGAGACTTGCTGATGACAACCGTTGCATTTGCAATGGGAACGGAGCCTTGCCCCCCTGTGACCTGAAACAGCAGTGTGCCAAACTGCGAATTTTGTGTCAAAAATTGCCGCAGGGGATCTGTGGGAGCGGCTTCTCGGCTATTGATGGACGGTGCTTGCTTTTTCTGAAAATAGGGATACATAGAAAAAACTCCTTTCTGTGTTTTTTATGAACTCCTTCCATACTATGCAAAAGGCAAATCCCCTTTTTCTTTTTTTTCGGGTATGCTATGATAAAGGCAAAAAAGAGGAGGTCTGTGGAATGAAGGTATCGTTATTGCAGTTAAAAACCATGCCGACACCGGAGGAGAATCTCGAAAAAATAAAGGAAATGCTGCAGGCGGCAAGGGCGGCGGGGGCAGATTTGGCAGTGCTGCCTGAAATGTGCTGCTGTCCCTATGAAAACAGCGCCTTTGTGCGCTATGCCATGCCCGAAAACGCCCCGTTTTTGCAGGGCATTGCCGAAACGGCAAGGGCATTGGGGCTATATGTTGTGGCAGGCTCGGTGCCTTTGGCGGAGGATGGGAAAATTTATAATGCGTCCTTTGTGTATGACAGTGCGGGCCGGTGTATCGCAAAGCACAGAAAAACGCATTTGTTTGATATCCATGTGGCAGGCGGTCAGCATTTCATGGAATCCGAAACCTTTACCGCGGGGAAGGACATAACCACCTTCGATACCCCTTGGGGCAAATGCGGCTTAATGATTTGCTATGATATTCGCTTTCCGGAGCTTTCTCGCCTGTTGGCTTTGGCGGGGGCAAGGGTAATTTTTGTGCCTGCCGCCTTCAATATGACCACAGGGCCGGCGCACTGGGAAATGTCCTTCCGTATGCGTGCCTTGGATAATCAGGTCTTTTTGGCAGGCTGCGCCCCTGCAAGAGATTTGCAGTCCTCCTATACCGCTTGGGGACATTCCATCGTGACGGAGCCTTGGGGGAGCGTTGTGGCACAGCTTGCGGAGGAGGAAGGAATTTTGACGGCAGAGCTGGATTTTGCAAGGTTGGAGCAGGTGCGGGCGGAGCTGCCGCTGTTAAAGCACCGCAGAACCGATTTTTATGATGTATAAAAAAATAAGGAGTGTGTTCCATGAAAAAAGAAACGATTTATTTGGCAGGCGGCTGCTTTTGGGGAACGGAAAAATATATGCAAAGCGTTGCGGGGGTGTTGGAAACAAGGGTAGGCTATGCCTTGGGCGAAAAGCCCCTTTGGAATCCGCCACTGAAGGAAAGCGTGAGCTATGAGGAGGTCTGCAATCACAGCGGCCATGCCGAAACGGTGGAGGTTGCTTTTGATGCGGAGAAAATCTCTCTGACGGAAATTTTGAGGGAATATTGCTACACCATTGACCCGACCTCCTTGGGCAGACAGGGCATGGATATCGGGATTCAATACCGCACGGGGATTTATTCTCTCACCGAGGAGCAGCGGCAGACAGCACAGGCGTTTTTGGAAGAACTGCAAAGGGACTACAAGCAGCCGATTATGATTGAAAACCTCCCGTTGCGGCAGTTTCTTCCTGCGGAGGAATATCATCAGAAGTATCTGGAGAAAAACCCGAATGGCTATTGTCATATCAATTTTCAGAAAATTGCGGCGCAAAAGGCGGCGAAAGCGGAAAAGCAGGCTTGATTTTTCCGATAAATGCGATAAAAAGGTTGTCTTTTTCCTTTGAAACGGCTACAATAGAAGTATTATGGACAGAAAACTCAGGAAAGGATGTAACATCATGGATTTGACAACAGTAAAATCTATTTACCGCAACACTGCGGCGTATGCAAATAAAGAAGTAACACTGGGCGGCTGGATCCGCACCATGCGTGTTTCCAAAAATTTCGGCTTCATTGAACTGAATGACGGCTCCTTCTTCAAAAATATTCAGATTGTTTTTGAAGCGGAAAAGCTGGCAAACTATGAAGAAATTTCTAAGCAGAATGTCGGTGCGGCGCTGATTATCAAGGGGCTTTTGGTGGAAACCCCCGAAGCAAAGCAGCCCTTCGAGGTTAAGGCAGCACAGATTGATGTGGAGGGCACCTCCACCTCCGATTATCCCTTGCAGAAAAAGCGTCACTCCGTTGAATTTCTGCGTGAAATCGCATATCTGCGTCCCAGAACAAACCTGTTCTCCGCAACCTTCCGTGTGCGCAGCCTGATTGCAATGGCAATCCATGAATTTTTCCAGGGCAAGGGCTTTGTTTATACCCACACACCTATCATCACAGGCTCCGACTGTGAGGGTGCGGGCGAAATGTTCCGTGTAACCACACTGGATTTGGATAACCTGCCTCGCACAGAGGATGGCAAGGTGGATTATTCCAAGGACTTCTTCGGCAAGGAAACCAATCTGACTGTTTCCGGTCAGCTTTCCGCAGAAACCTTTGCAATGGCATTCCGCAATATTTATACCTTTGGGCCTACCTTCCGTGCGGAAAATTCCAACACCACAAGACATGCGGCGGAATTCTGGATGATTGAGCCTGAAATGGCATTTGCCGATTTGAATGATAACATGGAAATGGCAGAGGAAATGCTGAAATATATCATTCAGTATGTACTGGACAATGCGCCCGAGGAAATGGAATTCTTCAACAGCTTTGTGGATAAGGGCCTGCTGGACAGACTGCATAACATTCTGGATAACGAATTTGGCAGAGTGACCTATACAGAGGCGGTTGAGCTGCTGCAGAAATCCGGCCATACCTTTGAATACCCTGTGGAATGGGGCATTGATTTGCAGACAGAGCATGAACGCTATCTGACAGAGCAGATTTACAAGAAGCCCGTATTCGTAACCGATTATCCCGTAGAAATCAAGGCATTCTATATGCGTCTGAATGATGACAAAAAGACAGTTGCGGCAATGGATTTGCTTGTGCCCGGCGTTGGCGAAATCATCGGCGGCAGCCAGAGAGAGGAAAGACTGGAGATTCTGGAAAACCGCATGAACGAGCTGGGTCTGAAAAAAGAGGACTATTGGTGGTATCTGGATTTGCGTAAATACGGCGGCACCAGACACGCAGGCTTCGGCTTGGGCTTTGAGCGTGCGGTTATGTATCTGACAGGTGTCGGCAACATCCGTGACGTACTGCCTTACCCTCGTACCGTAAATAACGCTGAATTTTAATCTGACGAAAAACAAAAGAGTTTGTATGGATTTTTTCCGTACAGACTCTTTTTTTCTATGCAAAAATGCCGCTTGTATTACAAATTTCTTAAGATTTCCTTCTTTCTCTTGAGCGAAAAGCGTTCTTCTGTTAGAGTAAAAGGAGAATGGCGTGGACAAATGTATTTTCGAGGAGGGACAGGGCGTATGAAGAAATTGATTTGCATGGCATTGGGTGCGGCGTTGCTGGCGGGAGGTGTGCCTGCCTATGCGGCGGAGGCTTTTGTCAAGACTCCCCACAGCTTTACAGCAAAGGTCGGCACAACACAATTTACAAAGGACGGCAAGGCACAGCCCTTGGATGTGCCGGTTTATATGAAGGATGGCTATGTGATGCTCCCTCTGCGTACCTTTATGAAGGCGGCGTTGGGCGAGAAAAGCCAAATGGCTTGGGATAATGAAACCAAGGCGGCGACAGTAGCATTTGGGGGAAATCTCATCCGTTTTTCGATAAAGGAGAATACCATCGCAAAAAACGGGAAGGACTTACCTGTCTGGGGCAAAATGGAAGTGAAGGATGGGCGCGTTTTCGTTCCCCTGCGGAACTGGTCGGGTATTTTGCAGTCCATCGGTTATCTCATAGAGGAGGGCGATATCACTTGGGACAGCACCACAAAGCTGGCAACCGTCCGCGCGGTGGAGCAGAAGCTTGACCCTTCCAATGGTCTGGAAAAGCCTGCACTGAGCGGCAAGGGCGCGCAGGCAACGTATGCCGTTTCGCTCACAACGCAGTATGATGAAATCGAACCCCTTGGAGATGGCTATTTCCTTGCACAGAAATATACGGGGGAAACGGATGTCGGCTTGTGGAAGGCTTGGGGCGGAATCAGAAATGTGCGCTATCTTCTGGATAGTAAGGGGAAGGTTTTGCACACCTATGATACCGGAACAGATGTCACCATGTGGGGTGGCGGCGAGCAGACCCTTCTGGTCGGCAGAAATACGGAAAACGGCTTTGGCAATGGTGCCATCGACTGGGAAGGCAATACCGTCATTCCCTTTGTTTATCTTTATGTAGATTTCTTTTCCGAAGGTATGGCGGCGGTGAAGGATGAAAATGGCATGGGCTATGTGAATCGAAAGGGCGAGCCTGTGATTCCCACGCAGTTTCAAACGACAAGAGCCTTTTCGGATGGTCTGGCAGTTGTCGAGAAAAAAGACGATACCTACGCTTATATTGATAAAACAGGCAAAATCGTCATTGATGCCTCGAAATACAGGTATGTGGATTCCTTCTCGGAGGGAATGGCAAGGGTCTGGAAGGTCGAAGGGAATACACGCAGATGTGGCTTTATCGATAAAACAGGCAAGGAGGTCATCCCCTGCCAATATGATTGGGTCGGGCATTTTATTGACGGCGTAACCTATGTCCTGCAAAATCAGCAGCTCTGGACAATGGATAAAACAGGCAAAAAGCTGAATTATCTCACAGATGCGGCGCATAGTGTTTCCTATACAGGCGCAGGCTATGTGCCGGAGAAGGATATTCTGAAGGTAGAAAAAATCATAGATTTCTCCGGTGGTGACCATGAACACATGGAAACCTATTATGATAGGAACGGCGAGTTTTCCTATGAAACCTATCTTCTGAAAGAAGGTCTTTCCGAAGGGCTTGCCCCCTATCGGGATGAAAAAACAAAGAAATACGGCTATGTAAACGAAAGCGGCGCATGGGTGATTGCCCCTGCGTTTGATGTCGCAGAAAAATTCGAGGATGGCTATGCCGTTGTGCAGAATGAAATCATACTGGCAGACGGCACAAAGGATGTCGAATGGGGCATTATCCAAAATCCGAACAGATAAAAAGGAGGAAAAGGCGTATGAAAAAAATATTCTGTATGGCACTCAGCGCGGCACTTCTGGCAGGGAGCATGCCTGCCTACGCGGCGGAGGCTTTTGTCAAGACTCCCCACATCTTTACGGCAAAGGTCGGCACAACACAATTTACAAAGGACGGCAAGGCACAGCCATTGGATGTGCCTGTTTATATGAAGGATGGCTATGTGATGCTCCCTCTGCGTACCTTTATGAAGGCACTGGATGAAAATGCACTGCTTTATTGGGAGGAGGGCATTGGGCTTGCACAGGCGCAGGTGTTTGATTGCAGCCTATCCTTTGAAATAAGCGGCAACCGTATCTGGAAGGACAACAAGCAGTTGCCTGTGTTTGGGCAGATGGAGGTAAAGGACGGCAGAGTATTTGTTCCCCTGCGGGATTGGGAGGGGATTTTGAAAAGCTGCAGCAATCTGATTGTGGATGCGGATGCACTGCGTTGGGATGGAAAAACGAAAACAGCAACGGTGCAGCTTACGGAGCTGCTTGCACCGGAGGTTGCCTCTGTGGTCAAGGGCAGCGGCGAGGCAGCCGTTTTTGGTATTCTTCCCACAGAACGATATGATGAAATCGAATCCGTTGGCGGAGATTTCTTTATTGCAAAGAAATATGTCAGCGTGGAAGGGGAGCTTTCGGGTGCCCCGCAGGGATACACGAATTGGCAGGCGGATTGGTTTGTGCTGAACCGACAGGGGCAGGTGCTCCGCCGATATGACAGCAATGAGGTTCGCTTGCTGCGGGATTGGGACGATGGCTTTTTGCGTCTGGATAAAACCGATGGCACAAGCTTCGTTCTCGATCAAGAGGGGAACACACAGTTTGCGGTGAACTATGCAATCATGGGAGGCTTTTCCGATGGCTTGGCTTTGGTTTGTAGCCGAGAGGCAGAGAAATGGGGCTATATCAACACAAAGGGCGAATTGGTTATTCCGCTTGCCTTTAGCGGTGGTTCGGATTTTTCCGAGGGCTTGGCAGCCATGGATGCTTCGGCAGAGAATGAGGAAATCCGCTTGGGCTATATCGACAAGGCGGGGAATTGGGTGATACCGCCGAAATACAGCCGTGCCAACGCATTTTCCGAGGGCTTGGCAGCGGTGGCAGTGGAAACGGAAAACGGCGAACAGCGTTGGGGCTATATCGACCGAGCAGGGAATTGGGTGGCAGAGCCGCAGTTTAAGAGCGTGCAGCCCTTCTATGAAGGGGTGGCGGCGGCGATGAAGGCCGATGGAACGATTGTCTGCATGGATAAAAACGGCAAAACGCTGAAAACCGTTGCAGTGGCAAAGGATATGCAGGATTGCGGGAATGGGATTTTTTCTGCCCGCATTGCAGAGCGGATTACGGCAAGCCGTGTGGAATATGTCACACAGTATTTTGATAAAAACGGACGCATTTCCGAAAGGGATGCCGAATGGAGAAAGCAGCTTTCCGAGGGACTTGCACCCTGCTTGGATGAAAAAACAGGGAAATATGGCTATGTCGGCGAGGATGGTGCTTGGGTGATTGCACCTGCATTTGATACAGCAAGAGCATTTCGGGATGGCTATGCAGTGGTTGCAAAGCAGGTTCTCCTGCCAAATGGCAAGCTGGATGTGCAATGGGGAACGATTTGCCATCCCCTGTAAAGCAATAAAGTCCTTTTATGGTTTTTCGTGTTGACATTTATAGATAATTTATTTATCCTTGAATATACTGGGTAGTATGGGTAGGAAGTAATGTTGTTGAGGTGTAAAAATGAGGGGTAGAAGGCATTTATCTATATATAAGGTGGGGATACTGGCTTTTGTTATTATATATGCTGCATTGAGCTTGTTTACGCTTTACATCAGTAAGGCAAGGTTTAGGGAAATAGCTACAGATTTAATTACAAGCAAGCTTGAAAGCGATATAAACTACATCTATGATACGCTGGGAGATGGATATTGGCATATCGAGGAGGATGGTTTTTATAAAGGGGATACCTTTATCGGTGATGCCACAGAGGAAAATGCCAATTTAGAGCCTTTTTATTATATTGAGGATAAAACAAAGACCTTCAGCTATGTATTTCAGAAGTGCTCGGATGAAGGCTTAGCCTGGACAGGTGATAACGAAACAGGGTATCAGCAGGGCCATTTCATTCGGATTGCCGGTTCAACCAAGAATCCGAAGGGAGAATCCATCGTAGGCACTTATATGGATAAAAAGGTAGCTGATGTGATTGACGTAAACAAGGAGTATATTGGCGAAGCCAATGTAGCAGGCGGCATGATTCATTGCATTTACAGAGCATTATGCGATGAGCAGGGGAATATAGTGGGCTGTATTGTTGTAGGCAGACATATTTCCGAGCTGAATAGCTTGATTGATCAATATGCAGTGAATTTGGCATTCCTCATTATTATTGCAACCTTGGCAGGCGGCGTTATGCTGCTGAGCATATTCCGAAGCTTATTTAAGAATATAGACCGGATTACAGAGTATATCACGAATCTGGAGCATTGTCAGGGTGAGCTATCTGTAAAAACGGTTATGCTTGCGCCGATTGTTGATAGTGTGAATGCCTTAAAGGAGGCACAGCTGGAGGTCGAAAGAAAGCGATGCTTGGCTGAAACGGATACCATGACGGGCTTAAAGAACCGCTTTGGCATGGATAATTGGCTAAGTGAGAATTATGCTGCCATTCAAGAGGGAGAAAAAAAGATTTGCATTAACCTGATTGATGTGGATTATTTCAAAGAGTTTAATGATAATTACGGTCATCCTGTGGGGGATGAGTGCCTGAAGCTTGTCGCAGGTGTATTGGTGGATGCCTGCAAAAAGTATGGAGGAAATCCTTATCGTCTGGGTGGGGATGAGTTTATCATTATATATGCGGATTGCAGAAGGGCGGATATAGAAGGCTTACAAAAGTATATCCATGAGGATTTGGCATCTAAAAATATGCGTCACGAATACTCCGAGGTAAGTAACCGAGTATCTGTTTCGCAAGGGGCTTATATCACTGTGCCGGATGCATACGTCACTTTTTATGATGTGTATGTTGCTGCGGATAGGGTTTTATATAAAACCAAGGAGAACGGCAAAAACGGATATACACTGGAAGTCGGCAGCCTATAAATGAATCGGAGGCTTTTACAGAAAAAGCTTTACATGTCCTCGTTTTTTGTGTCTAAAAAAATAGAACCGATAAAGGCTGTAGTGATACAGCTTTTATCGGTTTCTCTTTTTGTGGGCAGCTCCAAAGTCTCATGCGTTCCTTTTCATAAAGCCGTGTTTTGAGCTTCATTCGGCAAGCACCGAAAGCAGAACGCCTTTATGTATGATCCGCCTTTGTGCCTGTTATTTTTTCTGGGACATAACGTGCTTTGCCACCTTCACATCTTCGGTTTTGATATGCTTTACAAGCCAACCGCCTAACTGGTTATTGATTTCACCTACAAGCAGAATCGTGGGGCCTTCTGCCTTTAAGCGAGCAGAAAGGTTATCCACAACCTTAATGAAACCATCATGAAGCCTTTTGTGATTTACATAATCAGGGTATCCGGATTTCATTTGCAGAGCCTGCTCATGCTGAAAGTGCGTTCTGGTATACTGATTCAAAAAATCCATTGTATGAGCCAATTCGTTTCTGCCCTTTCCTGCGCTGCAGGCTGCAAGAAGATTATTGATTGCCTGAATCAATTGCTTATGCTCATTATCTATTTGTGCATTGCCTGTTTCTAATTCCTTTGTCCATGTAAAAGCCATTGTTACCCCTCCTTAATTCTTTTTCGCAGGCAGTCATTCACTGCTCTGCCGGTTTCTATGTTTTTTATTTTAGCTATCTTTCCGCTAAAAGTCAATCGGTTTCGGTTCTGAAGAAAAATCAATTTCAGTTCTGAAGAAAATCAATTTTTGCCATAATGACGCTTTTTACATTCATACATTCTTTGGTCTGCAACTCTTGAAATTTCATCTATGCTGTTCCAGTTCCGCTCGGTACTGAAAACGCAGCCATATGAAATTGTCATCGAATCTATAAGCGTACCACGCCAGCTTTTTACGTTGGAGTCAAATGCCTTCATTAAATCTTCAAACTGCTGTAATTGCTCTGTAAGGATAACAACAAATTCATCCCCGCCGATGCGGTATATCTTGCCGCTTTCACTAAAAATATCTTTCAGACAGTCTGCAATGCCGCAGATCAGCTCATCTCCTGCTGCGTGTCCATAGGAATCATTTGCACGCTTTAAGCCGTTGAGATCCATGGAAATATAAATCCAATCTTTTTCAAAGTCAAATTGGCTGATATCGACCTCATACGCATGTCGATTAAAGCATCCGGTGATTTCATCTGTGTTGGATATGTATAACAGCCTCTCTTTTTCAAATTTTTCATTTATAACCTTTGAGAGCATATAAATCATGCATAACGAAGCCAATATCAGATATACAGCGACAATCAGCATTGCGGAAATAGACTCCTGCAAGTGGAGTGCTTTTTCCTCCGCTACCGCAACAATATATTTACTATCTCGGCGTATCGTACATCTGCAGGGTTTTCCGTTTATTCGCACCGATCTTAAAAACTCTTCCTTCTTATCGGTATGCGAAAGGGGGATTCCGATTTCATCCAGTGTTTTTCTGATTTTGCCTCTGTCTGTTGCTCCGGAAATTATATGATTCTCCGCATCCGCAACATATATTTCCATTCCCTCATACATTGGCATAGCCGCTACCACATTAAAGATGTGAGTTTGCCGTATTTCATGGAGAAGACGTCCCGGCTCAATGCCAACCTGAACCATTTTGGTTTTATCGTCATTCCAAGTTATTGCATACATCATCATCTTTTTTTCCGCTGTATTCGGAGTGATTTCTTGGCACAGGGTAAGCTCCTTATCCGTAAGCATTGGCTTAAAATAACTCATTTGCGCTCCCGAATCAAAATTATATCCAAAATATTTCGGCAGGGTGCCGCTGTAAATGGAGCCGTTTTGATCAAATATATGTATTTCATCAATAGACAGCAGCTCTGCTATATGCCGCAGCTCCTCAACATCAGCCTCCACCTGCGGCTTTGCGTCTAAAATATATGCTACCGCTTTAGCCCTTACGATATACTCAACCTTCAAGAATTCGGTAAGCTCATTCCTGCGCGTATCATTTTTATTAAGCACAGCAATCACACGGTCGGCAAGCACCTTCGAGGTTCGGTACGAATTGCTGTCGTTCGTAAAATTCAAAATCGTGACTTCAAGAAATAATGCGACAAGGATGATTACAACTGCAGGAATGATAATCTTTTTCTTTTTCATTGCTATTTTCCCCTCCTGTGCTTAAGCGATACAAAAAGGATATACACATGAGATGATACTTCTTTCAAACACGCTAAAGGATACTCACCCTTAGGGCATACCTATTGCATCCGGCAGACTTAATGATTTCCCTCAAAATTTGAGAGATCAAGGATTCTTTTATGATGTCTCAGACGAAAATAAAATGATAAAAAGTCGAAGATGCTATTATATTTCTGCATTTGAATTTGAGTATTCATATTTATTATTTATAGTATAACATTATTTATGGATACAGACAACCGTAGCAATCGACTGAATGAAAGAAATAAAATACAAAAAATTTATTTTTGATATATCTAATCATCGGAAGAAGATCAAGGGCGTTGAAAGCAATTTTTCCAAAGTCGATCTGATTTCGTTTGGACAGAGATCTGATATCGGGTGTATCGCACCGCTTGTTTCTTAAACGCATCACGATATTTAGCCATAAAAATACCGACCTCCAATCGTTAAATTTTGGTTTAACCCTTGGTGGTCGGTACATTTTCAGATGTCCTTTTCGATTTAGTGCGTTAAATCAAATCCTTCAGCCTTGCCTGCACTGCCGCAATCTGTGCATCCGTAGGCTCCGAGGGTGTCCAAGTCACATGGATGCCGTCGCCCTCTCGTCTGGGAATCAGGTGGATATGGAAGTGGAACACGGTCTGTCCGGCAATCGGGCCGTTGTTCTGCAAAATGTTCATATCCGTAAAGCCGAGAACCTCCTTCATGGCGCTTGCCAGCTTTGCTGCCAGTGCAAAGGCTCTGCCCGCCAAGGCAGGCTCAATTTCAAAGATGTTCGCAACGTGCTGCTTGGGCAGAATCAGCGCATGGCCCTCGCCGGAGGGGAATCTGTCCAGAATAACTTGAAATTCATCATCCTCGTATATGGTTGCAGAAGGGATTTCTCCTGCAATGATTTTGCAAAAAATACAGTCGCTCATGGGGTATCTTCCTTTCCTTTGTGTTATTTTTCCCCTATCATAACACGAAAAAATGAGAATTTACAGAGGTTTAGCGAAAGTATTTTGCATACAGATGAGAAAGTGCGGTGGCATGGTTTTGCTTATCCGTGATGATTTCCCAAAAGGGATGCTGCAGCTCCCCTGTCGGCATGGCAAAGAGCAAATCCCGATAAAATGAGATATCATCCATTTCCTCGCACAGCAGCTCCTCCAAAAGCGTGCAGGTGTCCGCAGTGCTTGCGGCGGGGGTCTCCTTGCTCTGCGGTGCCGTGCCGAAGATGGAAAAGCAAAGCTCCTGCAAAAGCCGCAAATGCTTTTTGCCGTCCAGATACATGGTTTTCAGCAGGTTTTCCGCCTCCGCAAGCTCTGCGCTGTGCAAAAGCGTCTCTGTTTTTTGTGCAGTCTGCATGGCCTCCTCATTGGCAAGGGAAAGCAGCTCCTCCAAGCGTTTGTCCTTTGCAAGCAGTGTCCGCTCCTGTGTCGGGGCTTCTTTCGCAAGGCAATGATAAAGCTGTGTATTTCGATTATAGGGATACATAAGCTCCTCCTTTTTGGCTTTTGGTATCATTCTATGCAAAGGGGATGTCCTTCTTGCCGAAAAGGCGGGAGAATTATGCACACTGCAAACGAAAAGGCGGCATGAGTGAAATCATGCCGCCCCAGACTGTAGACAAAGTTATTTTTGTGATGCGGAAGGGTTTGGGAAACAAATTATTCATTACTTTGCTACGCAAAGCAAAGTGCTGACAAGGTTTCGAGGCTTTTAAGCTGATGGAACTCGTCTGTTTATTCCTCTGTCTTAGCAAGTCGAAATCCTGATTTCGACTTAGGTGTCGACTTTGTCGACACCCTAAAGAACCCTTTTGGGTTCTTTTTTTAGTGCGGATTCAATTTTTTATTCTGCCGCAGTGCGCACTTGGATGCTTTCAGAATTTCCGTCAGGATGCGAATTTCATATTCATCGCAGTCCGCCACAGCGCTTTGGATTTCCTGTGCGAAAATTTCTTTGGAATGGATAACAGAATCGCAAAGCAGAGTATCCGCAGATACGGAAAGTGCATTTGCAATGGAAATCAGCATTGGCAGGCTCAGCTTTGTATTGGCATTTTCGATATTGCTCATGTGAGTAGGGGAAAGGTCTGCCTTTTCGGCTAATGCTTCCTGAGAAAGCTCGGCTTGGATGCGTGCGATTTTGATTCTTTTCCCGATTGCTTTGTAATCAAGTTCCATCAAGCAACCCTCCTCTGCATATTTTTCTACATTGTATCTTTTGTTAAGGTTCGTTATAATAAACTGTATAGATATATTATTTATACAATTTATAACTTGCGAAAATTTTATGCAGAGGAAAAAGGTGGGGGATATCATGATTCGGTGTATATTCGCAGGACATAGAGATGTTTGTGGGGTGCGGGTGGAGGATATTACAGAGGTATTGGAAGAAATCAATAATATGCGGAATCGCCGATAGAATGTTTTGTGGGTGGAATGGGGAAGTTTGACGATTTGTGCGCAGCGGCAGTGCGAGTGCTGAAAAGACAATACAGGGAAAAGGAGATATCTTTGATTCTTGTATTGCCGTATCTGCAAAAAAGAATCAATGTGAATTCGGTGTATTATGAAAGCATGTTTGATTTGGTGCTGATACCATCCATATTAGAGGGAGCGCATTATAAGCGTGCGATTGTACTGCGAAATCGTTGGATGGTAGAGCAGGCGGATTATGTGATTGCGATGGTAGAGCGGAAGGAAGGCGGGGCTTACGCAACATTACAGTACGCCAAAAAGAAAAAGAAGAAGATTATCAATTTAGCGGAACGCAAAAAATAGCCCCTGTTGGATATCCAACAGGGGTAAAAATCAGTTTATCGATTTACCATTAGCTTCTTTAATGCGTTATTCAAATCATCCAAGGTCAGCCGATACATATCAAATTCATTTGCTAAAATATCGTAGGTTTTTGCCCACCAGCCGCCCCAATAGGGACGCTCGGAGGGGTTCAGCCACACGATATGGGGGTATTTTTCCTTGAAGCGCTTGAGCCATTCAATGCCGGGGGTGCGGTCACGGGAGCCATAGCTATACCAGCTTCCCTCCATCAGCTCATAGGGGTCCATCTGGGCATCCCCCACGATGATGACCTTATATTCACTGCTGATGTTCTGCAAAATCCATTCGGTTGAAATGGCAGAATTGGGGTGCATCCGAGGATCCTTGAAGATTCTGGAATAAATGCAGTTGTGGAAATAAAACACCTGCAAATCCTTGAAATGATTGGAATTGCGCACTGCTTGGAACAAGGCGGAGCACATGCGGCTGTAAAAATCCATGGAGCCGCCGCTGTCCATCAAAAGCAGCACCTTGACGGTATTTCTTCTGGGCTTATCATAGACCACCTTCAAATTGCCGGCATTGTCGCAGGTTTCCCGAATGGTGCCATCCACATCAAATTCGGTTCTTGCTTCATCCGCACGGGCAGAAAATTGCCGCAGGCGGCGGAATGCCATCTGGAATTGGCGGGTATCCAAGATGTTATCCTCACGGAAATCACGGAATTTTCGCTCGCCTGCCACCTGAAAGGCACTGCGCTTTTGGCTTTTGCCGCCCACACGAATGCCCTTATCAATCTGTCCGTTGTTGCCGAAGGGGGAAGCCCCTCTGGTGCCAATCCATTTGGAGCCGCCGTTATGCTGCTCATGCTGCTCCTGCAAACGCTCCAGAAACATCTGCTGAATCTGCTGCTCGGAAAGACCGAGGTTGCGGAGGAGATCCTCCTCGCTGAAGCTGCCGTCCAGCTCCTCTCTCGGTTTATTCAGCCAATCCAACAGCTCCTTGGGCAGCTCATCCGTAGCACGCTCCATATCCTTGAAATATTCCAGAAATGCACCATCGAATTTATCAAAATCCGCCTCGCTTTTTACCAAAACAGCACGGCAAAGATAATAAAAGCCCGTAAAGGAGGAGTGGTGCAGCCCCTTATCGAGTGCCTCGATGAGCGACATCCATTCATTGAGGGAAACCTTCAGCCCTCTGGCACGAAGGAGATAGAAAAAAGAAGTAAACATGAGTCCTTCACCTACTTACTTCAAAAATTTCCGCAGGGTATCAATGTCCTCGTTCTTTTTCAAAAGAACGCCTGCGAAGGGAACGGCCTCCTTGATTTTCCATGCAGGCACACCGCCCAGCTCCAAGGCACGAATCCAGTCGATGACCTCGGAGGTGCTGGGCTTTTTCTGGATATTATACAGCCCACGAATCCAATAGAATGTGGCAAGCACCTGCTTCAGCACGTTTTCCTCCACATGATCGAAATGCACATTGATGATTTCCTCCATCTGCTCTGCATCGGGAAATTCAATGTAGTGGAAGATACAGCGGCGCAGGAAGGCATCGGGCAGCTCCTTCTCCGCATTGGAGGTTATAATCACGATGGGACGCTGCTTTGCTTTGATGGTTTCCTTTGTTTCGGGGATGTAAAATTCCATTTTATCCAATTCCCACAGCAGGTCATTGGGAAATTCCAAATCTGCCTTATCAATTTCATCAATCAAAAGAATGACCTGCTCGTCGCTGTGGAAGGCCTCGCCAAGCTTTCCCAGCTTGACATATTTGCCGATATCATCCACGCCTTCATTGCCGAACTGGGAATCATACAGACGCTGAACAACGTCATACACATAGAGGCCATCCTGTGCCTTTGTGGTGGATTTGATATTCCAGATGATGAGCTTTTTGCCAAGTGCCTGAGAGATTGCCTCGGCAAGCATGGTTTTGCCTGTACCCGGCTCGCCCTTGATGAGCAGGGGCTTTTGCAGGGCAATGGCAATATTTACGGAACGCATCAGCTCTTCGCCGGCTACGTAATTTTTACTTCCTTCAAATGTGAGATTCATTTTCGGTTCACGCCTTTCTCAATTTAGTTTGCATACGAATTATTTAGGAATATGACTATTGTAGGGGGTGGAGGAGGGCTTGTCAATAAAAAAGGGCAACATTTTTCAATGCTGCCCTTTACAGTTTAAAATTTGAGGGAGTATACTATGATTTTTTGGATTTCATTCTTTTTCTATGAAGTATAACAAATAAGTTATTCTCTTTTGTGCGATTACATATTAGTATATCAGATAAGAAATAGTCCATTATAAAACAACAAATCAGGTAGAACTCTCTCTTTGACATTATTTAACATCCTTTCTGACTGATTCTTCTTGTTCTAGTTCGTAACGATATATTCTCATGTAATCTAAAAAGTCTAAGAAAATCCGCATAATCACCATAACAATAAAAAGTCCTATCAGAAGATATATTCCTTGTGTAATCATAAGGTCACCCCTAAAAATCAATGATTTTGAATATAAAGAGTACCGTAAAAATTATCTCTGGATACCTCTGTGTCAAAATCATTAACAGAGTTTTCAGCCAGTGCTGTTGTGACAGATGCGATACTAAGAATAAAAACCATATTTAAACTGTCTAAATTTCAATAATATTGTAAAATGAAGCAGTATAAAAGTCAACAGATAAATTTCAGTTTATAAAAAATAAAGAATAAATTGGAATTTATTAAATATATTTTTTTATTTTAACAAAAACACCTCCCGGTGTAGCTTTACTTCTACACAAGGAGGTGCGCATCAATCAATTTTATTCCCTTGCTTTTGCACTATATTTTTAGGTGCTTATTTCACATCCAGACCGGCAATTCTTGCCATTTCCAAAATAGAAGCCTTGGAAACCTTTTTGCCTTTATAATCGATTAAATCATCCATACTGCCTGTGAAGATATCGGCAGGCTCATATTTTTGCAGAATAATTGTATTTTCATCAACGAAAATTTCCAGAGAGTCCTTGATTTCAATTCCCATGTTGCGACGAAGCTCAATGGGTAAAACGACTCTGCCAAGCTCATCCACTTTTCTAACGATACCTGTTGATTTCATACTGTGCGTTTCCCCCTATTATAGTGTGTAAAATTTTTTAGTAAAATATTTATTAAATCTTAACACAAATGACAACATTTTTCAACAATAATTGCAGTGCGGGGAGGGAAATTCTTGCTTTCTTCGGCACGTTATCCAAAGGAAAGTCTCATGTGAGGGGAAAAAGCGGCATAAGCTGAACACAAAGGAGGGAGCGCTGTGTTAGACGGGATCTGGGGCTTTTTTTTGATTGGTGGAATTTTGACGGGTGCGTTTCTGGGCAGGATGGATTTGGTAACGGGGGCAGTTCTCAGCGGCGGACGCTCTGCGGTGGAGCTGGCGCTTGCCATGGCAGGCGTGATTGCGGTCTGGGCGGGGGTGCTGAAAATTGCGGAGCGGGGCGGCATGATTGATTGGCTTGCCGCAAGGCTGACACCGCTGATGGATTTTCTCTTTCCCTCGGTGCCGCGCCTGCATCCGGCAAGAAAATATATCGCTACGAATTTTGTGGCGAATTTTCTGGGGCTTGGCTGGGCGGCAACGCCTGCGGGGCTGATGGCGATGAAGGAGCTGCAAAGGCTGAATCGGGAGGAGAAGGGGCGGGCCTCTGCCGCCATGTGTATGTTTTTGACGGTCAACATGACCTCCTTGCAGCTGGTCACGATGAATATTCTGGCGTTTCGCATGGAATACGGCTCCCAAAGCCCTGCGGAGATTGTGGGCGTTGGGATTGCGGCAACCATGGTTACGACACTGGTCGGCACGCTTGCGGCGAAGGTACTGGAGGGGAGGGCGTAGTATGCGGATTTTTTTAACCATATCCGATTTGCTGATTCCCGCTACGGTGCTGTGCATTGTGGTGTTCGGGTGCTTGAAAAGGGTTGATATTTATGAGGTTTTTCTGGAGGGGGCGAAGGAGGGCTTGCAGACGGTTCTGGATATCCTGCCGACCTTAATCGGCTTGATGATGGCGGTGGAGGTAATGCGTGCCGGAGGGCTGCTGGATATTTTGGTACGGCTGATTCGCCCGGCGGCAAGTGCAGTCGGCTTTCCGGCGGAGCTGGCACCGCTGAGTTTGGTGCGGCTGGTTTCCTCCTCTGCGGCAACGGGACTTTTGACCGACCTTTTTTCCGTTTACGGTCCCGATTCCTTTTTGGGCAGAGCGGCATCTGTGATGATGAGCTGTACGGAAACGGTGTTTTATACCATGAGCCTGTATTTTCTTTCTGTCGGTATTCGCAAAACAAGATATACTCTGCCCTGCGCCCTTTTGGCGAATCTTGTGGGGGTGTTTACGGCTGTGTGGCTGGTGCGGCTTGTTTTTTGAGGGCGGATGGGGTATAATAAAAAAATCCTTACGAATGAAATTTTGATTTTTTTTACAGCTTGGGGAAAACAAAAGCGACCGAAAGGAACAGCGGTTTCCATCACGCACCGGACGGTTCTTTTTGAGAGAGGGAATACTATGAAAAAATGGATGACGGTTCTGGCAGGCCTGCTGCTGCTGAGCGGCTGCGGTGCGAAGGAGGATACCTTTAGCCTGAGCGCTGCCGAGCAGAAGGCGTATGTGGAGTCCATCGATACGGTAACAGAGAATTTCTATTGGGAATATGACCACAGCAGCATTAGCTTTGGTGCAGCGGTTGTGCCGGAAAATACGGAGGAAAACGAGAGATTGTTTGCCGCCTCCTCTGCCTGTGAGTATAACCTAAAGAGCAAGGCGGGGCAGGATGCGGTTTTGGCGCAGGCCTCCCTGCTGCACTATAACGGCGATGCGGCAGGCATATTGCAGTGCTGGTTTGTCGGCGGCAATCTGGCGGGCGTTGTTTACAGCGGCGGCTATGATAACGGCTATTACAGCTTGAAGGAGCGCAATCCGTTCTTGGCGGACGGCGGCTTTCGTGCGTATGAAAATTGGACAGGAATGACGACAGCCTTTCGGGAGAGCAGAGGGCAATTTTCCGCAGAGGGCATTTATTCCGTCGGCAAGGATGCGAAGGGGCGGCGCTTGGCGGCTTCCATTCGTGGCGGCAGGGCGGAGGTCTATCGTTATGCCAATGGGCTGAGCCGTTACCGCAGCTTTTCCTATGGGAGAGGCTTGGAGGCAACCTCGGCGGCATTTTTGAATGAGGATGACGCACGCTTGGCAGTTCTGGTTTCCAGTATAGAGGAAAGCGGAGAGGGCGAAAGCGAGAAAACCTATTCCAGAGCGGAGAGAGTCATGCTTTATGATGCCAAGCTGAATGTGGCGGGAGAAATTCCTCTGGAAAGTGAGCTTTGCACCGCATTGGGTGCGGAGGACGGCAAGCTGTATCTTTTCATTGATAAAAGCATGAAAACCTATGAGGAAAAGGACGGCACATGGCAGAACACCGCCACAAGAAAGCTGCGCCATCAGGTTACACAATGTCACATTACGGATTTGGACGGTGACGGTGTAAAGGAATATATTTTGACAGATGGCATGGATTTATATGTCTATCATGCGGGAAATGACAGCCTGCGTAAGATTTGGAGCACCCACGTGGGCGTGGAAAACTTCTATGGCCCGATTATGAGCGGCGATTTGAACGGCGACGGTGTGAAGGAGATTTACGCCTGCGATACCACAGCCACCACCATCCGCTATATCCTGACGGAAAGAGGGCTGAAAACCGCCAATGAGGATATCGAATACGGACAGTGTATCTATCCCTGCGATTTTGACGGAAACGGCAAGGAGGATTATTGGTTCGTGAAGGAAAATGAGGACAGAAACGGACAGCTTTATCTGGCTGCGGAGGAATAAAAATGACGGAATCGGAAAAATATATGACAGAGGCACTGGCGGAGGCGGAAAAGGCATTGGCCGCAGGCGAGGTGCCAATCGGTGCGGTCATGGTGCGTGCGGGCGAAATCATTGCCCGTGGGCATAATCGGCGCAATACGGATAAAAACCCCCTGCGCCACGCAGAGATTGATGTGATTGATGCGGCGGCGAAGCTTGTGGGGGATTGGCGTCTGGAGGATTGTGTGCTTTATGTTACCGTAGAGCCTTGCCCTATGTGCGCCGGTGCCATTGTGCAGGCACGCATTCCGAGGGTTGTCTTTGGGACAAGAAACAGCAAGGCGGGCTGTGCCGGCTCTGTGCTGGATGTGCTGAATGAGCCAAGGCTCAACCATCAGGTAGCGGTGGAGGAGGGCGTTTTGCAGCCCCAATGCAGTGAGATTATGAAACGGTTTTTTAAGCGTTTTCGCAAAAATGCCAATGCAGTGCCATTGACAGAAAACCAATGAGCGTGTATAATAACATAGTTATATCAGTGAAATTCTCCTGTGGCTTCGGCTTGGGAGTGATGATATTTCCGCACTAGCCGGGGTGGTAGCGGTACCCTGTACTCACAATCCGCTATAGTGAGGGTGATGCTCGCTTTCGACGCAGGGCTTGATGGTCTGCCCTTTGAAAGCGGTGATGAAGTTTAGGTCTTACGCAACATGAGCCTGTGAATCGTGTCAGGGTCGGAAGGCAGCAGCACTAAGCAGTCCACTTGTGTGTGTAGTAAGGGTGCCCGAATGGAGCCGTGGAAGAAGGTAACGCATGGGGCGCTGTGGCAACAGCGGGTGTGCGGACCTTATTTATTTTTAAAGCAATCCAAACAGCAAAAAAAGCAGGTCTGAGGCTTTCGCCGACAACACCTGCTTTTTCTTTTGCGCTTTTTTCTTATTTTGCTAAAATTGCATCAATTTGCTTCTGCACGCTTGCCATGGTCTTTTCGTTATCCAGACCGCCCACGATGACATCGCCCACAATGTTGCCTTCGCTGTCAATGAGAACGGAGGTGGGGAAGGACATCACGGAAAGCGCCAGCTTGCCTGCCTCGCTATCGGAATCAAAATAGATGTTCTGATAGGATGCACCCTGCTTTTTCATAATTTCCTTTGCGGCAGCAATGGTATCCTTGTTTTCATCCAGGGTTTCCACGTTGATGCCGACAACGGCACCGCCCTTTTCCTTCAGGGAATCATGCAGCTTTTGCAGGGCGGGCAGCTCCCCAACGCAAGGGGTGCAGCCGTTGAACCAGAAATTTACCAGAGTTACGCTATTGTTGGCAAACAGGCTTTCATCTACGGCATTGCCGTCAAAGTCCTTGCCTGTGAAGGCGGGAAAGCTTTTTGCACTGTCCAGAGAGGTGCCTGTGGGGTTGCTGTCCTCCTGCGGCAAAGCGGCAAGCTGTTCTTCCAGAGCCTTGATTTTTTTCACATCCTCGCTCAAGGCTTTGAAATCCTCCTTGCTCAGCTTTTCCTTTACATTTTCCAGTGCCATTTTCAGAAAATCGGCATAATCGCCTGTTTGAGAGTTGACAGTGCTCTTATCCACCGCATTAAAAGCGAGATCCCATAAATCCTGATGCTCCGCAATGATTTCGTTTTCCTGCTGAATCAGCTCCTCTGCGCTTTGCTTTGCCTTGCCGCAGGCAGTGAAGCCAAGGACTAAAATAAGAGAGACTGCGAAAAGTAACATTCTTTTTTTCATTTTGTTTCCTCCGTTTTCTTTTTTTTACATCCGTATTGATAGTGAATTGCTTGTGTGGGACAGGCTGTGATGCAGGCACCGCAACGGATACATTCGTTATGATTCGGTGTCTGAGGAACAGCGACGTCCATTTTGCATACCCTGCCGCATTTGCCGCAGGAGATACATTTGCTTTGATCCACCTGAAGCTGCAAAAGGGAAATGCGGTTAAACCATGCGTAAAACGCACCCAAGGGGCAAATCCATTTGCAGAAGGGGCGATAGAACAGTATGCTCAGGATGATTACAGCCGCAAGCACACAGCTTTTCCATGCAAACAGCGAGCCGAGGGCGGAGCGGATGCTCGCACTGGCAAGGGAGAGCGGAATGGCACCCTCCAATACCCCCTGCGGACAAAGATATTTGCAGAAGAAGGGGTTTCCCATGCCGACCACGTTTACCACAAACGCAGGCAGAAGGAAAACCATGACAACCAAAATGAGATACTTCAGATAGCGCAGGCCGCTGAGCTTTTTGGTTGAAAATTTTTTTGTCGGTATTTTATGCAGCAGCTCCTGAAACCAACCGAATGGGCAGAGAAAGCCGCAGACAAATCTTCCCAGCAGAACGCCGATGAAAATCAACATTCCCGTAATATAATAGGAAAATTTGAATTTTGAGGAGCCAACCACTGCCTGCATGGCCCCGATGGGACAGGCACCCGCCGCACCCGGACAGGAATAGCAGTTTAGCCCCGGCACGCAGACCTGCTTGGTGCTGCCTTGAAAAATGGTTCCTTTTAGGAAGTTTGGCAGGTGGAGGTTGCTCAAAAGCGTTGCCAAAAGCTGAATACCTCCTCGTATTCTTGCCAAAAGATAGGATTTTATTTGTTTTTTAGCCAATGCCGACACACTCCAGACATAATTTGATTGCTTTGGAGAGCACAACGGCTGCCTCTCCGCGATATACGCCGTAGCCCATCATGCCGATGCCGAGTGCAAGAGCGGCAAGCTGAAAAAACGGCCTTGCAAGTTCCTTTTTCATGGTTTCGTTCCTTTCGTTGTTAAGGGTGTTTTTGTTTCTTTGCTGAACATAGTATACAACATCCGAAATAAAATCTCTGTTAAGAAAAAACTTAATTTTTATTTTATTCCTTTATGGTATACTTAAAAAGGAAAAAGAAAAAAGCAAAGGAAATCGGAAAGGAGGCAGGACCATGAAGCTTTTGGTGGTTGAGGATGAACGGGTGCTTTGTGACACCATCGCCAAGAGCCTGCACCATGCGGGCTATGAGGTGGATTGCTGCTATGATGGGGCGGAGGCACTGGAGCGGCTTTTGATAGAGAGGTATGACTTGGTGGTGCTGGATTTGCATTTGCCGGGGATGGATGGCATGGAGGTTTTGGAGCGGCTGCGCCAAACGGATGTGGAAACAAAGGTGCTGATTCTATCGGCACGCAGTCAGGTTGCGGATAAGGTTGCGGGACTGGATGCAGGGGCAAATGATTATCTGGAAAAGCCCTTTCATTTGCAGGAGCTGGCGGCAAGGGTGCGCAGCTTGACACGCAGGCAGTTCATTCAGCAAAGCACAGCCTTGGTTTGCGGCGGCATTTCCTTTGACACCCGCACCAGGGAAGCCCTTGTGAACGGGAAGGAAATCCGTTTGACCAGAAAGGAAAAGGGCATTTTGGAATATCTGCTTTTGCACCAAGGCAGACCTGTCAGCCAGGAGGAGCTGATGGAGCATGTTTGGGACGGCAGTGTGGATGCGTTCAGCAATTCCATTCGGGTGCATATCTCCGCTTTGCGCAGAAAGCTGAAGGCGGAGCTGAACTATGATCCGATTACCAATAAGGTCGGGGAAGGCTATCGGATGGAGGAGGTTTGATATGAAAAGAATATCATTGCAATGGAGATTGACGCTGATGACAGCGGTGCTGATTGCGGCAAGCTGTATTTTTCTGAACCTTGCGCTTTCCAGAGCAGGCGCGTTTTATATGGATAAGCTGGGGCAGGCGATTTTCCACCAGACACCGACGGCGGATTTTATGATTTCCATCCCCGGTGCGGATGTGGAGCAGCTTCCCCCCGATTTTGAAATTCAAATTGATGATACCAAAAAGATTTTTACGCTCAGCAGTTGGCTGATTACTCTTTTCATTACGGTGGTGAGTGCCTGCATTACTTATTTTGTGAGTGGCTATGCCCTTAGGCCGCTCAAAAGCTTTTCCGACAGAATTGCGCAAATCCAAGCGGAGAATTTAACGCAATATCAGGCGGAGGAGCAGCAAATCCCCGAATTTCAGGCACTCAGCCATTCCTTTGAGGTTATGCTCCGGCGGCTTTCGGCGGCGTTTTCCTCCCTGCAGGAATTTAACGGCAATGCCGCACATGAGTTCCGCACCCCATTGGCGATGATGCAGGCACAGCTTGATTTATATGAGGAAACGGCGCACACGGAAACGGACAGCGAAACAAGGGAGCTGCTTGCCATGCTGAAGGAGCAGACGGAGCGGCTTTCCGCCTTGGTAAAAACCCTGCTTGAAATGAGCGAAATGAACACGATTCGGCGGACGGATGAAATTGAGCTTTCGTCCATGGCAGAGGAGGTTTTGGCAGACCTTTCGCCCTTGGCGGAGCGGCGGCAGATTACGCTTTCGCAGGAGGGGACAGAGCCGATTTGGATGCAGGGGAGCGATATCCTCATCTACCGTTTGCTGTTTAACCTTGTGGAAAATGCCATCCGCTATAATAGGGAGGGCGGCAGTGTGCAGGTTGCGGCGCAGAAAAAGGAGGATATGGTCACAATATCGGTACGGGATACGGGAAGCGGGATTCCCGAAGCAGACAGGGAAACCGTTTTTCAGCCATTTTTCCGTGTGGATAAATCTCGCAGTCGGGCGTATGGCGGTGTCGGCTTGGGGCTGACCTTGGTGCAGAGGATTGCGGAGCTGCATGGGGGCGAAATCCACATTGCAAAAAGCGATGCGCAGGGGACAACCTTCGCCGTTACCTTGCCTGTGCATGCGGCGTAAGGAGTGTATCATTTTTCCGGAAACTGTGGTATCATAACAACAGAATGTCCGATTTTGATTCGGAAAAAAGAGGAGAGTGCTTATGGCTTATACGGCTTTATATCGAAAATTCCGCCCGCAGACGTTTGAGAGCGTCATCGGGCAGGAGCATATCGTCAGAACGCTGAAAAATCAGATGAAAACGGGGCGTGTGTCCCATGCGTATCTGTTTTGCGGCACCAGAGGAACAGGGAAAACCTCTACGGCGAAGATTTTTGCCAGAGCCATCAACTGTACCCATCTGACTGCCGAGGGGGAGCCCTGCAACGAATGTGCGGTTTGCAGGGATATTCTTGCGGGCAGAAGCGTGAATGTGATTGAGATTGACGCTGCCTCGAATAACGGCGTGGATAATATCCGTGAAATTCGTGAGGAGGTCAAATATCCTCCCACACAGGGGAAATATAAGGTCTATATCATTGATGAGGTGCATATGCTTTCTGCGGCGGCGTTTAATGCCCTCTTGAAAACCTTGGAGGAGCCGCCGGCGCATGTGATTTTCATTTTGGCGACAACCGATCCGCAGAAGGTGCCGGCAACGATTCTTTCCCGTGTACAGCGGTTTGATTTCCGCAGGATTACCACAGAAACGATTGCCCAAGCATTGATGGGCTACCTGGCGGAGGAGGGACAGCAGGCCACCCCGGAGGCAGTGCGCTATGTGGCACACCTGGGGGACGGCTCCATGCGTGATTCCCTGAGCATTTTAGACCAGTGCCTTGCCTTTTTCAGCGGCGAGGAGGTCACGCTGGAAAAGGTGCTGGACATCATGGGCGCGGTTGACCAGACGATTTTCTTTGAAATGACAGAGGCGCTTGCCAAGCGGGATGCCAAGCAGGCAATGCTTTTGGTGGAGCAGATGATGCAGGACGGACGGGATGTGAAGCAGTTTATTGCGGAGCTGCTTCAGCATTTGCGTAATCTTCTGATGGCGGCAACCCTGCCCGATGCCACACGGCTTTTGGATTTATCCGCAGAGGATGGGGAGCGGCTGCGGCAGGCGGCACAGGTGCTTTCGCCGGAGGAGCTGATTTATTTCATCGGCAGATTTTCCGATTTGCAAAGTGAATTGAAATGGGCGCCGAATGAGCGGATTTTGCTTGAGGTGGAGCTGATGAAGCTTTGCGCCCCTTGGACAGAAAAGGACTTGACTGCATTGGCGGCACGCTTAGGCGAATTGGAGCGAAAAATGCAGGAGGGCGTTCCGCTTGCGGCGGTGCAGACTGCGGCGGTGCAGCCGAAGGAAAAGCCTAAGCCCAAACGCAAGCCCCCCGCATTGCCGGAGGACAGGAAGCAGGTGCAGGAAAAATGGGCGTTGCTGCGCAATGATGTGGATGATGCGGTGCTGAAGGCGAAGCTTGCACAGGTGGAAATCGGCTTCAAGGAGGATGAGTTTCTCTATCTGGTTTGCGAATATTCCGCACTGACGGATATGGTAAAGTGTGGAATAGATAAAATTGCCGCTGTTTTGGAGAAGGAAACGGGCAAAAGCTTTGAAATCCGCACCACCACAAAGGAAGAATACGAAAAATGGTATGAGGCGGCGTATGGCAAGCAGGAGGAAGCCCCTTCCGAGCAGGAGGATGCGGAGTTTGCAAGCATTCTGGGGTATCTCCCCGAAGCAGATGTGGAATGATACTTGTCAGACGGCATGATTTCGGATAAAATAAAAAGGATTGAATTTTTTAGAATATAAGGAGGAGTCAGATATGGCAAAAGGCGGTTTTCCCGGCGGCATGGGCGGCATGAATATGAACAACCTCATGAAGCAGGCGCAGAAAATGCAGAAGCAGATGATGGAAAAGCAGGAGGAGCTGCAGGCAAAGACACTGGAAATGACAAGCGGCGGCGGTGCAGTGAAGGTGGTTATCACAGGGAAAAAGGAAATTCAGGAGCTGAAAATCAATCCCGATGTGGTGGATCCCGATGATGTGGAAATGCTGGAGGATTTGATTATCTCCGCTGTGAATGAGGCCATTCGTCAGGTGGAGGAAATGTATAATGCGGAAATGGGCAGAATGACCGGCGGCTTGGGCGGTATGTTCTGATAAAGAAGGGATAGCATGAATTATTACGGCAACCCGATGACAAGGCTCATTGAGGAATTGGCATCTCTGCCCGGCATTGGCGGAAAATCCGCACAGCGCTTGGCATTTCACATCATCAATTTGCCGAGAGAAAGGGTAGCCGCTCTTTCCGAGGCCATTCTTGCGGCAAAGGATGAGGTAAAATACTGCGCTGTCTGCTGCAATCTGACGGAGGAGGAGATTTGCCCCGTTTGCGCCAGCCCCAAGCGAGATCACTCTGTCATTATGGTGGTGGAGGACCCGAGGGATATGGCGGCGTATGAACGGACGAAGGAATTCCATGGCGTGTATCATGTGCTGCATGGGGCGATTTCTCCCATGACGGGCATTGGCCCGCAGGATATTCATATCAAGGAGTTGCTCAGCCGCATAGATGGGACGGTTGCGGAGGTCATTCTTGCGACCAATCCGAATGTGGAGGGCGAGGCAACGGCGATGTATCTTGCAAAGCTGCTCAAGCCCTTGGATGTGAAGGTAACCCGCATTGCAAACGGTGTGCCGGTTGGCGGCGATTTGGAATATGTGGATGAAATCACGCTTTCCAGAGCCTTGGAGGGCAGAAGAGAATTATAAAGAAAAAAGCGAGGGAAACGGGAGATACCGAATCCTTCGCTTTTTTTATGTATAAAATTTTTTATTTGAAATAGGAGAGCGTTAAGCCGACGCCGCCCGCCAGAGAGCAGGCAATGACCAACGCCTCAATCGCCTTTGTGTAGCCGCTGATGAGGTTGCCCTCCAGCAGGTCACGCATGGACTTGGCAAAGGTCATCCCCGGCAAAAGCGGCATAATGCT
This sequence comes from uncultured Anaerotignum sp., assembly GCF_934277605.1. Lineage (GTDB taxonomy): Bacteria > Bacillota > Clostridia > Lachnospirales > Anaerotignaceae > Anaerotignum_A. Next base: position 15,144 of record NZ_CAKQVD010000008.1, on the reverse strand, counting down.
GCCGATGATGATGGTGCCCACATGGGCGGAGGGGAAAAGCGGCTGTATGATACAGGTCAGAAATGCCGCCGCAACACCGCCCAGAAACGGCCCGAGGAAATAGGGGATTTTCTGCTTGCCAAGCCAGATATCCAGGCAGCCTAAAAACAGCCCGATGACAAAGGCAATGCAGCCATCCAGAAGGAAGGGTGTATCCAAAAAGGAGCAGCAGCCGGAAATCATGCCGTAGCCGAAAATACGAAGCGGCAGACGATAGAAGGAAAACTGATGGATTTCCCGCAAACGCTCTATCGCCTCATCCAAGGAGATTTGCCCCGAAACAAAGGCGCGGGACATATCGTTGACCTCGCAGACCTTTTCAAAATTGATGGTGCGTGTGCGAACACCACGCATCATGGAAAGGGGGCCCTTTTCCTCTCTGGGCAGGGTAACGATGAGGGCGGTGGAGATGGCGGTTGCCTCAATCTTTTCTCTGCCTGTGGTGGAGAGGATGCGCTGCATGGTATCCTGCACACGGAAGGTTTCCGCACCGTTTTTCAGCATAATTTCGCCTGCATCCAGTGCCAGATTGATGAGCTTGGTATCGTTATCCATAAAGCGTGCCTCCTTTCTGTTTGAAAAAATCGAATGTTTGTGTTAGGTGTTTCTGCGCTTCAGTCTGGGGAAAATGCAAAACCATGCCTGCGGCAGAACCAGAATGATAACCGAGCCAATGCCGATGGCACCTGCCAGCTTTAAGGCGGTTAAGATGTTTGCCGTTGTTTCAAGCACACGGCTTTCCATTGCGGAGTTAATGCAGCGATAGACCGCCGCCCCCGGTACCAAGGGCAGAATACCCGGAATGTGATACACAATCGTCGGCAGCATTCTGTGGTAGGAGAGGAAGCGGGCAAAGGCGGTTGCGGCAAAGGTTGCCAGCAGGGTTGCCAAAAAGGACGAGCCATCATGCCGCAGCACAAGCTGATACACCAGCCAGCAGAGGAAGGAGGTCAAGCCGCAATAGGGGATTTCCTTCCGGGGAGCGTTGCAGACAATGGCATAGCCAATGCTTGCAACCAGTGCAACCAAGGGATGCACAAGATAGAAAAATAAGGTTGTATTCATAAGGGATTCCTCCGATTCTTAAGTCATTTGAAACAGCGTCAGCGCAATCGCAACCCCTGCGGCAATCGAGCAGGCAATCAGCAAAACCTCAACCACCTTGGAGTTGCCGCTGATGAGGTTGCCTTCCAAAAGGTCACGCATGGCCTTGGAAAGCGCAAGCCCCGGCAAAAGCACCTTCATTGTGCCGATAATCAGCTTATCCAGCTGCGTTGTGGGAAAGAGGAAATGCGCCGTGCAGGCGGCAAGCCCCGTGACCAAGCCGCCCATCAGGGGGGCGAAGAAGAAGGGGATTTTTTTATGCTCCAGATAGACCAGTGTGATTCCCATAAAAAGAGCAATGAAGAAGGACACCAGAAAATCCTGAAGACTGCCGCCGACCATAAAGGCGAAGCCTGCACCGCTGATGGCATAGCCAAGCACGCGGGTGCGGAATTTGAAGTTGGGTGCGTGATGAATTTCTTGGCAGCGGTTTAACGCCTCTGTCACGTTGATTTTGCCCGAAACAAAGGAGCGGGACAAATCATTGACGGCACAGATTTTTTCAAAATTCAAATCACGGTTTTTTACGGCACGAGCCATGGAGAGAGGCCCCTTTTCCTCTCTGGGCAGTGTCGCCATCAAAAGCGTACACATCGCCAGTGCCTCTATTTTTTCCCTGCCGGAAACGGAGAGAATCCGCTGCATTGTGTCTTGCACACGGAAGGTTTCCGCTCCCGAGGCAAGCATGATTTCTCCCGCATCTAAGGCAAGGTTAATCAGTTGGGTATCATAATCCATAACCGTGGGGTTCCTTTCTAAAAAATTAAGTCAAAAACAGGTTTTTGACTTGTTGGACAGAAGAATAAACTGATGTGTTCCGGCGGTGACAAGCACCTTGAAACACACAGTTTTCCTCGCCGGAAATACTGGCACTGCATAGCAGCAGCCCTTTGGGCTGGTTTGTCAGCAAACTGCCACGCCGACTGCGGATTTAAGTCGGGGAACTTGTTCCCCGAACCCTTCTGCTTTTATGTTGGCAATTTAAGTATTGTTGCACATTCTTTAGTGTAGTCAATTTCAGGAAAAAGTAAAGTAAAATAATCTTAAGATTTCTTGAAATTTTTGTGAAATTCTGATAGAAGGGGAATGTTCCGGATTGTGCAAAAGAAGGGTTTGCCATTTGGGAAAAATGTGCTATAATCAAAGAAATAAGCAGAAAAAGCTGGGGGTGCTGCCGAAGGTGGCTGAGAGGAAGGATTCCAACCCTTTGAACTTGATGTGGTTAATGCCAACGGAGGGAAGCGAAACAAGGAAAGCAAAAAGACCTTTTCCCGATGGGAGAAGGTCTTTTCTTTATGAGAAAATCTTATGCAGGGACAGAAAGGAAGAAAAAACATGAGCTTAACAGACAAATTATATGCAGCGGCAAAACCGATTTGGGACGGCTATTTGGAGCAGCCCTTTGTGAAGGAGCTGGGCGAGGGCATCTTGCGGGAGGATAAATTCCGTTTTTATATGGTGCAGGATTATCGCTATTTGCTGCAATATGCAAAGGTATTTGCGATGGGCGTGGTAAAAACAGAGGACGAGGCGCTGATGACACGCTTCTCCTATATGGTGCATGATACCTTGGATGGAGAAATGAATATCCATAAGGCATATATGTCCCGTCTGGGCATTACCGAGCAGGAGGTGGCAACCACAAAATCCACCTTGGCGAACCAGTCCTATACCTCCTATATGCTGGATGAGGCCTATAAGGGCGGCCCTCTGGAGATTTTGGTGGCGGTGCTTTCCTGCGCATGGAGCTATCAGATGATTGGGGAGCATCATCAGCAGATTCCCGGTGCTACGGAGCATCCCCTGTACGGCGAATGGGTGCGTGGCTATTGCAGCAAGGAATATCGTGAAACCACGCAGGAAATCATTGATTTGGTAAATGAGCTGGGCGAGGGAATTTCTCCCGCCAAGGAAGCGCATTTGAAGGAAATTTTCGTAAATTGCAGTCGCTATGAGGCGATGTTCTGGGATATGGCGTATGAGGCTATGCCCGAATAAGCCGTGCAGAAGAAATTTCTGTGAACAGTAAGGAATGGTGTGCAAATGATGCTGGAATTTAAAGATGTGTCCTTCCGCTATGCAGTGGATGAGCAGCCAATGATGGAGAACCTTTCCTTCTCGGTGGAGAAGGGGGATTTTGTTTCGATTATCGGGGCAAGCGGCTGCGGCAAAAGTACGATTTTCCGCCTGATTAACGGCTTGGAGGAGCTGCAAAGGGGCGAGATTTTCGTCAATGGCAGGCCCATTGGGGAGCAAAAGCAATATAGTGCCTTTATGCCGCAGAAGGATTTGCTCTTTCCTTGGCGCACGATTGAGAAAAACATCTGCTTGCCGATGGAGCTGGCAGGCGTGCCTGCGGCGGAGCAGGCAAAACGCTGCAAGGAGGTTTTGGCACAGGTCGGACTTTCGGAATATATAAAAAAATACCCCAAGGATCTTTCGGGCGGCATGAAGCAGAGGGTTTCCTTTGCACGCACGCTGCTTTCGGGGGCGGAAATGCTTTTGCTGGATGAGCCGTTTTCCGCACTGGATTATCTGACACGGGTGGAAATGCAGGAATGGCTGCTGGAGCAGTGGGAGCATTATCATAAAACGATTCTTTTTATCACACATGATGTGGAGGAGGCGGTGTTCCTTTCCAAGAAGATTTTTGTCATTCAGGACAGACCGTTTTCCTCTATGGAAATGGTGGAGGTGCCTCTGCCTGCCCATCGGGACAGAAGTGATTTGAAAAAGCCCGAAATCGTCGATTTGAAGGAACGGCTGATTGGAAAGCTGAGAAGGAGTGTGCGCTTATGAAAAGAAACATTTCTTCCTTAATTTTGGTGTTTATCCTTCTGCTTTTTTGGCAGGGGGCGGCAATGGGAATCCATGCGGCATATATTTTGCCCTCGCCCACGCAGATTTTGGTGCGGCTGTGGGAGCTGAGAAAGCCCTTGCTTTTGGTGCATTTGCCCGCAACCATGGGCGTGACGGCATTGGGGCTTTGCATTTCCGTTGTGCTGGGGCTTTTGCTTGCCATTTCGATGGACTGGAACCCGAGAATCGAAAAAACGCTTTACCCCGTCATCATTGCCTCCCAGACGATTCCCACAACGGCTCTTGCGCCGCTATTCATCCTCTGGTTTGGCTATGGCATTTGGAGCAAGGTGCTTGTGACAATTCTGATGACGTTTTTCCCGATTGCGATTACCGTTTTTGACGGCTTGAAGGGTACCAAGCGGGAAATGGAGGAATTGCTTTTTACCTATGGTGCAAGCAAAAAGGATATTTTTGTTAAGCTGAAGCTGCCGACGGCTCTGCCGCATTTCTTTTCTGCAATCAAGATGTCCGTTCCCATGAGCGTCATCGGGGCGGCGATTGCGGAATGGCTTGGGGCGCAGAAGGGGCTTGGCTATTTCAGTAAGCGTATGATGACACAGCTGGACGGTGCAGGGGTGTTTGCCCCCGTTGTGCTGCTGTCCGTTGTGGCAATGGTGGCAGTCGGCCTCATTGCCTTGATAGAAAAGAAGGTTATTACATGGAGGAAAGAGCTGTAACGGCTCGCAAAAAAAGAAGGGAGAGTAACTATGAAAAAGAAACTGATGGCACTTGGCATGGCGGCGGTGCTGGCATTCGGTGCGGCAGGCTGCGGCGGCGGAACCGATGCAAAAAAAGATGATACGGCTCTGGAGGATTTTAATATTGTTTTGGACTGGTATCCCAATGCTGTTCATTCCTTCCTGTATGTTGCGCAGGAAAAGGGATATTTTGCGGAGGAAGGCTTGAATCTGGTTATCAACTTCCCTGCCAACACAAATGACGGTATTTCCATGCCGGCGGCAGGCAAGGCGGATATCGGGATGTATTATTTGCAGGATGCCATCCAGACAGCAGTGGAGGAGGATGTTCCCATTGTTTCTGTCGGTGCGGTGACACAAAGCTCTCTGAATGTTGTGATTTCCCTTGCGAAAAGCGGCATCAAGGGTGCGGAGGATCTGGCAGGAAAGAAAATCGGCTATAGCGGTACGGTTCTTTCCGAGGCACAGATTGCATCTATGCTGAAAAACGTAGGGCTGTCTGCGGATGACTGCCAATTTGTAGATGTCGGCTTTGACCTTTTGACAGCAACCACAACCGGACAGGTGGATGCAACCACAGGCAACATGGTAAACCATGAGGTGCCTCAGCTGGAGGAGGAAGGCTTTGATATCAACTATTTCTACCCCACCGATTACGGCGTTCCCCAGTGCTATGAGCTGGTGTTCCTGGCAGGGAAGGATACAGTGGATAAAAACCCCGAAAAAATCGAAAAATTCCTGCGTGCTTGCCGCAAGGGCTTTGCTTTTATGAAGGAAAACCCCGAAGAAGCGTTGCAGATTTTGCTGGATCACCAGAATGAAGAAAACTTCCCTCTTTCCAAAACAGTGGAAACAAAGAGCATGGAAATCCTTCTGCCTGTGATGGAAACGGAAGATGCAAAATTCTTGTCCCAGGATGTATCCGTATGGCAGAACAATGCAGATTGGATGTATGAAAACGGTATTTTGAAGGAAAAAGCAGATGTTTCCTTCTTGGTAAAGAATTTGTTGGATGAATAAGCATATAAAAGAATGGGTATCGACAAGGTCGATGCCCTTTTTTTATGCCTTGAAGCACGTTCGGGAATAAAAAATGCTGTAGCTTTGGGGAAAATCGGTGTTGATTTTTGATTGATTCGTTATAGAAATTCCTTTTTTGATTGCTGTTTTTAGACAAAATGCCCGTCTATCTTCGCTTTTTCGGTCAAAATTTATGATAATTGCAAGGGGCGCCCTTTTTCTTTGCAAAGTGTGATATGATGGAGCTATTCATAAGCAAAGGCCTTGGAAAAAGATATTACAATCGGGCGCAGATAAGGGCGCAGTCAGGGGGCATGGGATGTATCAAGCACATAGAAATGAAGAAACAGGAAGGATACAAACGGTGAAGGAGCATTGTGAGAACACAGGCATACTGGCGGCAAGCTTTGTGCAGGCGCAGTGGAAGGATTTTGCCTATGCCATGGGGCTGCTCCATGATGTTGGGAAATATCAGCCGTCCTTCCAGAAAAGGATTTCGGGAGAGAATATTCGGGTGGAACATTCCACCTGTGGTGCGTTGGCGGCAAAAGCGCATTATTCCGGTGCGGTTGCGATGATGATGGCATATTGTATTGCAGGGCATCACACAGGTATCCCGAATGGCATGGCAATGGGGGACACGACGGAGATGTCCACCTTGGCAGGAAGGCTGAAGCGCAGCTTTGAGGACTTCAGCGAATATGAACGGGAGTTAAAGCTGCCGCAGGTGTCGGAAAAGGAATTTTCGCAGTTTTTGTTGCGAGATTGCCGCACAAAAGCAGAGCTGTGGGATAAGTTTGCATTTTTTACCCGCTATTTCTTCTCCTGCTTGGTGGATGCCGATTCCTTGGATACGGCGCTTTTTAGCGGGGGCAGTGAAAACCGTTCCCTAAAGGCGAATTTTGCCGCTTGTCTGGAGCGGCTGGAAAAGCGAATGAATGGCTTTGTGTGCCAAACGGAGCTGCAAAGGGCGAGGGGAAGGCTGCAGGCACAGGCTGTGCAAAATGCAGAAAGGGATGGAGAAATTTATTTGATGCACATGCCGACGGGCAGTGGGAAAACGCTGTGCAGTATGCAGGTGGCACTGCGGCGGGCGCTGCGGGAAAGCAGCGGCAAAAAGCGGATTATTTATATCATTCCCTATAACAGTATCATTGAGCAGACCGCAGAGGTTTTTGCCGATATATTCGGGGAGGATATGGAGATTTTGCGGCACCAGTCCACCTTTTCCTATGAGGATGCGGATATGGAGGAGCAGGAGAAGCAAACGGCAAGGCTTGCCTGTGAAAACTGGGATGCACAGGTTATCATTACCACAGCGGTACAGTTTTTTGAATCCATTTATTCCAATCGCCGCAGTCGGCTGAGAAAGCTGCACAATATGGCAGACAGTATTTTGATTTTCGATGAAGCCCATCTGATGCCGGAGGGGTTTTTGCAGCCCTGCTTGGAGGCGATTGTCTATTTAACCAGATACCTGAACAGCGAGGCGGTTTTTCTGACAGCAACCATGCCTGATTTTCGAGAGCTGCTGCAAAGATATACCCTGCCCGACAGCCGTGTGATAGACCTGATTACAGATACCTCTGCCTTCGGGAATTTTGCGAAATGCAGCTTTGCGGATGGGGGCGTGCTTTCGGAGGAGAGCCTGCTCCAAAGGGCAAGGGAGATGCCCTCTGCCTTGATTGTGGTAAACCAAAAGCGGACTGCCCGTGCGCTTTATGAAAAATGCAGTGGCAGGAAATACCATCTTTCCACCTATATGACAGCCATAGACAGAAAGGCGGCGATTGCCGAAATTAAGGAGGCACTTGCGGCACAGGAGGAGGCATATCCCGATTTGCGGAATGTGCCGCCGGAGCGAAGGATTACAGTTATTTCCACATCCTTGATAGAGGCGGGGGTAGACCTGGATTTTTCCGCAGTATATCGTGAGCTGGCAGGGCTGGACAGCATTTTGCAGGCAGGCGGCAGATGTAACCGAGAGGGGAAACGCCCCAAGGCAACAGTGCAGGTTTTTCGTTTGGCGGAACGGGAGGGTGCGGCTTTGCACCCCAAGGAGCAATATGCGAAGGAAAGCCTGCTCACATTTCCCGATATTTCCTCCTTGGAAAGCGTTGCGGATTATTACAGGAAGGTCTTTTCTGAGAGGAATGAGGAATTTACGAAATATGCCATGGCAAAGTATTGCAGTGGGATGGAGAGCATTGATTTTCAGACCTATGCCAAGGCATTTTCCGTCATTGACGATAAGAATATTTCCTTGGCGGTGCCGCAGGATGCAGAGAGCAGAGCCTTGATTGCGGATTGCCAAAGAGGCTTTCCCAACAGCAGAAGGCTGCAAAAATACACCTGCTCTGTTTCGAGAGCTGATTTGGAGGAGCTGCAAAGGCAGCACGTTTTGGAAAACTATGACGGCATTTGGTGCTTGACGAATGAGGATTATTATGATAAGCGCTTAGGTGTCCTGTTTTCCGGACAGGACTACATTATATAATAGAAAAAAAGGATTTTGCTCTGCGCCTTTTGGCAGAGCAAGGGAGCAACGGAGGAGTGAAGTGCATGGGTTATGGATTTAAGCTGATGATTGAGGGGGACTATGCCTGCTTTACCAATCCTGCCTTGAAGGTGGAGCGTGTCAGCTACGATGTGCCGACACCGGGAGCGTTGGAGGGATTGCTGAAAAGCATTTATTGGAAGCCTGCGATAAAATATTGCATAGACCGCATTGTTGTGTTTCACAAAATTGATTTTGCCAACATCCGCAGGAATGAGGTCAAAGAAAAAGTGAAATATCCCGCCATAAGAAATCAGATGAAGGGCAAGGGCAGCGACCCCTGCATTTATACGGCGGAAAGCAGAAGTCAGCGTGCTGCCATGGTGCTGAAAAATGTCAGATACGGAGTGGAATTTCACTTTGAGCTGACGGGGCTAAAATCGGATGCGGAAGCGGAGGGAGAAAAAAAGCATTATAACATCATCAAGCGCAGGTTGGAAAAGGGGCAGCAATTCAGAACGCCTTGTCTGGGGTGCAGTGAATTTCCTGTGAAGCGGCTCGAATTGGTGGAGGAGTTCGATTTGACGCAGATTGATCAGGAAATTGTGGAAATGGGAGATGTGGATTTGGGCTTTATGAGCTATGGCGTCCGCTTTGCCGATGGAGGAAGGCTAATCAATGCGGATTGGGAGCATCCGCTTTTCTCCGATAAAGCCACCACCCTGTATTATCGGCCACACATGGTAAACGGCATTATTGATGTGGAAAAGCACAGGAGGGAGATAAAATGCTAATCAAAGCACTCTGTGACTATTATGACATTTTGGCGAAAGAGGGGAAGGTGCTGTCGGAGGGATATTCGCCTGTGAAGGTGCATTTTCTGGTGGCATTGACGGCGGATGGCAAAATCAGCGACATCATTGATTATCAGAAAAAGGAAATAACTATGGGAGCAAAGGGCAAGGCGAAGGAAAAGCTTGTGCCGAGAGAAGAAATCCTGCCGAAGCGGACAGAAAAGACAGGCATTGATGCAAACATCATTGAGCATCGTCCCTTATATCTATTTGGGCTGAATTATGAAAAGGACGGCTTGACAACAGAGGACAAAACAAACAAGGCGAAAAAGTCCCATAAGATATCTGTGGAGCAGAATCTGGAATTTCTGGAGGGACTGGATACGCCCTTGGTCAATGCCTATCGGGCATTTTTGCAAAGCTGGAAGCCGGAGGAGGAAACGCAGAACCAAAGGCTGTTGGAGCTGGGAAAGGCATACGGCAGCTCCGGCTATGCCTTTTGCCTTTGGAATGATTCCCAAACGCTTCTGCATGAAGAGCCTTTGGTAAAGGAGAAATGGGAAAGGCTGTTCCAAAGCAGAAAGGAGGCGGCGGAGGACATCATCGGGCAATGTGCCATTACCGGCGAGGAGGGCGAAATTGCCAGAATCCACAATAAGATTAAAGGGGTTTTGGGCGGCTTGGCAACCGGCTCTGTGCTGATTGGCTTCAATAACCCTTCGGAAAACTCCTATGGCAATGAGCAATCCTATAACAGCAGCATTTCCCAAAACTCCATGAAAAAATATACAGAAGCACTGAATCGGCTTTTGGCGGATAAAAGGCATAAGGCGATATTGGATGATGTGACGGTTGTTTTTTGGGCGATGGACGGAAAGGAAGCCTGTGAGGATTTGCTTTCTGCATTGCTGTTTGATTCCTCCGACCGAATGGATGCGGAAAAAACGGATAGATTTTTGAAAAGTCTGCTGGAGGGAGCAAGGGAAGGAACGGTTACGGCGGAACGGCTTGCAGGCATAGACGAAATTGATTCGGATGTGGATTTTTATATGGTAGGCTTAAAGCCGAACACCTCTCGTCTGGCGGTAAAATTCCTATATCGGCGGAAATTCGGGGATATCCTGCACCATGTGGCAATGCACCGGAGGGATTTGCAGATTGGCGAGGAGCTGCACTCGGTTCCCCTTTGGAGTATAAAAAAAGAATTGATTTCTCCCAAAAGCAAAAATGAAACGGTAAATCCGGATTTGCTTTCTAAGCTGCTGGAGGCTGTTCTGTATGGCAGGGCGTACCCCTTTGCTTTATTGGAAACCATAGTCAGAAGGGCGAAAATCGATAAGGATATGGATCGAAATCGGATACGGGCAGGTATCTTGAAGGCATATATCAATCGGGAATGTAGAAGAAACGGGAAAAAGGAGGAATTACAGGTGGCATTGGACAGAGAAAACAGAAATGAGGCGTATTTGTGCGGCAGGCTTTTTGCGATATTGGAACGCTTGCAGCAGGATGCCTCCGGCAACAGCTTAAACAGAACCATTAAGGATTCCTATTTTGCATCGGCGGCGGCCACACCTGCATTGGTATTTCCGAAGCTGCTGAAGCTGGCAGAAAATCATTTTGGGAAGGCAAAGCATGAGGTCTTTTTCAGAAAGCAAATCGGGGAAGTGGTAGAATTGATGCCCTGTGAATTTCCCAATACGCTTTCCTTGGTGGAGCAGGGGAAATTTATGCTTGGCTATTATCAGCAGTACCAGAGCTATTTTGTAAAAAAGGATGAACAGACAGAGGAGGCAGAATGATATGGCAATTGAAAACAGATATGATTTTGTAATGCTTTTTGATGTGGAAAACGGGAATCCCAACGGTGATCCCGATGCGGGCAACTCTCCCAGAATGGATGTGGAGACAGGCCATGGCTTTATTACCGATGTCTGCCTGAAACGCAAAATCCGCAACTATGTGGAGCTGTGTAAGGAGGGGGAAGCAGGCTATAATATTCTGGTTAAGCCGGACAAGGCGCTGAATACAAAGTTTGCGGAGGCTTATGAAAAAGAGGGCTTAAAGCAAAAGGGAAAAGGGAAAAATATTGAGGATGTCGAAAAAGCAAGAGCCTTTATGTGCGAAAATTATTTTGATGTGCGTGCCTTTGGTGCGGTTATGTCAACAGGGGATAATCCTTGTGGTATCGTCAGAGGCCCTGTGCAAATCAATTTTGCAAGAAGCCTTTCTCCCATCAATATTCAGGATGTGACCATTACCCGTCAGGCACGCACCACAGAGGACAGGGCGGAAACCGGCTCAACGGAAATGGGGAAAAAGAGCGTGATTCCCTATGCCCTGTATCGTGGGGAGGGCTATATCTCTGCGGCACTGGCAAAGAAGGTAACAGGCTTGAGTGAGGCGGATGTGGAGCTGCTTTGGACAGCCATCGTCAATATGTTTGAGGATGACCACAGCGCCGCAAGAGGCAAAATGTGCATGAGAAAGCTGTATATTTTCAAGCATGACAGCCTGCTGGGCAACAGCCCCTCTCATGTTTTGTTTGATAAAATTCAGGTGTCCTTGAAGGATGCAGGTCTGCCTCCCAGAAAATTTACCGATTATGAAATTACGGTGGATAGTGAAATGCCCGAAGGAGTTACGCTGATTTCCAAAATATGATGGCATTTGCATGGAATATCCGCTCCATACAGCATTATCTCTATTGTCCGCACCGTTGGGGCCTTCTGGAGATTGATCGGGCATGGGCGGAAAATGTATTCGTGACAAAGGCAAATTTGCTCCATCAGCGTGTGCATGATCCGGAGCGCTCCTATGCCACAAAGGGGAAAAGGGTATATACCTCTGTTTCGGTGTATTATGATGCAGAGGAGGACAGCCTGTTCGGCGTGGTGGATTGCTTGGAGCAGCAGCAGGGGCAGCTTGCCATTGTGGACTATAAACCAACCATGCCGAAGGACTGCACCTTTCGTTATGATGACTTGATGCAGGTGTTTGCACAAAAGCTTTGCGTGGACGCGGTGTTTCACTGCGATTGTGATGCGTATTTGTATTATGCCGATAAAAAGAAGCGGGTTGCACTGCCTCTGCGGGAAAATGCGGCGGAATATCAGGCGGATTTGAAGGCGCTGCTGGCGGAAATGCGTGCGTATCTGGAGCGGGGCGTGATTCCGCCGAAGAAAAAGGGGCAGAAATGCAGTGGTTGTTCGATGAAGGATTTGTGTATGCCTGCGGTAAAAAAGGGAAAAAGTATCCGAAGTATGATAAAGGAGCTGGATGAAGCATGAGAAGGCTTTTGAATACGGTATACATAACAAATGAATTGGCATATCTTTCTTTGGATGGAGAAAATTTGGTCTGTAAGATAGAGGATGAAACAAAATTTCGGATTCCCTTCGATAATGTGGAAAATATCGTTTGCTTTCATTATCTCGGCTGTTCTCCCGCTTTGATGGGGAAATGTGTCAGCAAATCCATCCCCATCAATTTTATTTCTCCGCAGGGGCGGTTTTGGGCGAAGGTTTGCGGGGAAACCAAGGGGAATGTGTTTCTGCGTGTCGCACAGATTGATTGTTTTCGGGAAAATTCTGTTTTTCTAACACAAAACACCATGGCGGCAAAGTTCAGCAACACCAAGCAGGTTATCAAAAGAACCCTCCACGATAATCCGCCCTTGCGTGAGGATGCAGAGCTTCAGGCAGCCTTAGAGGTGCTGACAGAGGGCATAGAGCGTGTGTATCAGGCAGAATCGGTGGAGGAGATTATCGGCATTGAGGGGCATTGCGCAAGAGCGTATTTTTCCGTTTTTGATAAGCTGCTGACCAACCTGAAAAAGCCCTTTACCTTCACTTATCGGACAAAAAGACCGCCCTTGGATCCGGTCAATGCGGTGCTGTCCTTTGTGTATACGCTGTATACTGCGGAATTTTCCTCCGCCCTGGAAACAGTCGGACTGGATAGCTATATCGGCTTTTGCCATGCCCTGCGCAGTGGTCGAAGCTCTCTGGCGTGCGATTTGGTGGAGGAGGCCCGCTGTATTGTGGAGCGGTTTACGCTCACGCTGTGTAATCTTCAGATTTTGCAGGAGGGGGATTTTGAAAAGCAGATTTCCGGAGCGGTATACTTAAATGATGAGGGGCGGAAGAAGGTCATTACAAAATGGCAGGAGAAAAAGCGGACAGATTTGATGCACCCCATCTTAAAGCAGAAGATTCCCTTGGGGCTGTTGCCCTATGTGCAAAGCAATTTGCTTGCCAAATATGTGCGTGGAGATTTAGAGGAATATCCCTGTTTTTTATTGAAGTAGGTGAGAGCGATGATGGTTTTAATCAGCTATGATGTGTCTACGGCAGAGGAAGGAGGAAAAACAAGACTGCGGAAGGTGGCAAAGGAGTGTCAGAACCATGCACAACGGGTGCAGAATTCTGTTTTTGAGGCAAATTTGGATTATTCTTCTTTTTTGAAGCTGAAGGAGCGATTGATTCGGCTGATTGATGCGGAGAAGGATAATCTGCGGTTTTATTATCTTGGAAACCATTGGGAAAAACGAGTGGAGCATGTTGGGGCAAAGAAGCCCTATCATTCGGAAGGGGTTATTATCATTTAAGCCGCTTAGGCGAAGGTGGGGTGACTGCGGAAAATGCCTTGGGTTCGCCGAAAAAAGTGCGAAAAAAGTGGTGTTTTGCGGTAAAATATGAAATAATATGAAAGAAGAAAGAAGGTCCGCCTCTTTATGTGGGACGTGATGCGCAGGAAGGTACAAGATGTTGCGGTCACGCCTCGCAAGGGGCGTGTGAGTAGAAATTCATAGATACCAAATACCGACTAATTTAGTTCGAGTCACGCCTCGCAAGGGGCGTGTGAGTAGAAATTTTATATCAGCCAACATCCAAACCATAGAAACAGTCACGCCTCGCAAGGGGCGTGTGAGTAGAAATAGCAAAGCCTGTCTATGATTGCGAATATGCCAGTCACGCCTCGCAAGGGGCGTGTGAGTAGAAATAAATATTATGAGGACTTGGAAGAACAGGGGAGGCGTCACGCCTCGCAAGGGGCGTGTGAGTAGAAATGGAAGTTGGGCTTTAAGTTTTTTAAATCTCTGACAGTCACGCCTCGCAAGGGGCGTGTGAGTAGAAATCCTGTTCCGGTGTTCCTTGCTATTGAAAAATGGTCACGCCTCGCAAGGGGCGTGTGAGTAGAAATATGTTAACCATTCTTTTGTTGGTTCTCCCCGTGGTCACGCCTCGCAAGGGGCGTGTGAGTAGAAATTTGCTTATATCGAATTTTGGTATGGTACTCGTGAGGTCACGCCTCGCAAGGGGCGTGTGAGTAGAAATCTTCTCCGGTTTATTTTTTTGCTACTCATACTCGTCACGCCTCGCAAGGGGCGTGTGAGTAGAAATGTTTGTATAATTCCGTTAGCATGGCTACTGGTGGCGTCACGCCTCGCAAGGGGCGTGTGAGTAGAAATCCTGTTCCGGTGTTCCTTGCTATTGAAAAATGGTGTCACGCCTCGCAAGGGGCGTGTGAGTAGAAATGCTACTTGGTCGGGTGTTAAGCTGCTCTTAGAGGGGTCACGCCTCGCAAGAGGCATGAGAGTAGAATCCAAAGCGGCATCAAAACCAAAGCACAAATATGTTCTGACACCTTTTAAAGACAGAAGCAATGGCAGCTTCCCGTATGACAGCCATGGCAAGGGTAGGGGTCATAACACGACCGACATTCATGGTCTGCCCGTAAAGAGTCGAAAAAAGTCGAGTAGCGTTAATGCCAACAATCCAGTCGGCTCGCTCTCGACACAGTGCAGCTTCATACAAAGCATCATATTCAGTTCCAGACCTGAGATTTTTAAAGCCCTCCTTGATTGCTGCATCTTCCATCGAGGAAATCCAAAGCCGCTCAAACGGCTTTTTGCACCCGGCTTTGTGGTACACCAATCGAAAGATCAGCTCGCCCTCACGACCGGCATCTGTTGCACACACAATACTCGCAACATCTTCTCTGGCCATGAGCTTTTTCAGAATCCCAAACTGTTTTTTCGTACCGGCAGAAACCTCATACTGCCAGTTCATCGGGAAGATAGGAAGGTCTGCATAAGCCCATTTGCTGTACTTCGCATCATAGGCTT
>NZ_CAKQVD010000007.1 GCF_934277605.1 uncultured Anaerotignum sp. | reverse complement strand
AGCAAAGGCATCGGATATGCCGCTTGGTGCGCTGTTGAAAAACTACATCCTGAAGTGAATGTGTGGGAAACGGTCACGCCGTATTTTGAGCAGCGAAATATTCATTTTTATGTTAATCGCTGCGGCTTTCACATTGTGGAGTTTTTCAACAAATATCACCCAGATCCAAATGACCCGGAAATGTGCGCCGAAGAACTGGACAAGCAGTTCCCGGACGGAATGTTCCGGTTTGAAAAGGTCATTCGGTAACTTCCAGTTTGACGAGGCGTTTGATTGCAAGAAAAAGGACATTTCAAGGAGCATTGGGGAAATATTGCTCCGAGGACGAAAAAATAAAATAAAATTCCTTTTGGAACGAAAAAAAGAGCATTCTTTAGGTGTGTCCCAATAAGAAAACATGAATTTATGGTTTCTTATCTGGGCGCACCTTTGCAAGAGGCTCCTTTTTTGATTACCGCAGGTGGTTAAAAAAGCTGTGCCAATAGGGCGGTGCAAAGTGCATCATCCAATTCGAGCAGGCTTTTCTTTCCATCTGCAAAGGAAACGGAAATTTTATGGTTGCCCTTGACCTCACTTTCGATTTTGTGAGCGGTAACCATTTTTTTGTTGAGAATTATCATGTTGCCGAGGCTGACGGACAAAACCACCTTGCCGCCGGAGGACATGATTTTGCCGCCGATATAGTCGCCTGCGATAACCTTATTTTTTGCGCCTATAATACCCATAAAGCTCCTCCTTTTTCGGTGTTTATCTTTTGGTTGATGTCGCGGGTAAAAGCTCCCGATTTTGATGCCTGCGGATTGTTCCGTGCTGCGCACTCCCACAATCCTACCCAATAGTCGCATATCGGGGCGGGTACCAAGGTTTTTCGCCCACCTATGAGCAAGTGCGTGTGGGTTTAGACCTTTTGACCTTGGCATCATTAGTTACAAAATAGCATTTTTGGGGGAACTTGGCAAGAAAAACCGCGTCAAATATTGGATGCCGGGCGGTTTTGTTTACTTTTGCGGCATTTTCGAGTATAATCAAAAAAGAAATGGAATGAAAACTAAGACTTTCCGAGGGGGAGAGGACACTATGGACAGAAAGATTCTGATTGTGGATGATGAGAAAAACATTGTCGATATCATTGCATTTAACTTGAAAAAGGAAGGCTATGCGGTTATCAAGGCGGCAGACGGGGAGGAGGGTGTGAAGAAGGCACTGGAGGAAAACCCCGATTTGATTTTGCTGGATATTATGATGCCGAAGATGGACGGCTATGAGGCGTGCAAAAAAATCAGAGAGAAGAAAAACACCCCGATTATTATGCTGACGGCAAGGGCCGAGGAGCTGGATAAGGTGCTGGGGCTGGAATTGGGCGCAGATGATTATGTGACAAAGCCCTTCGGCGTGAGAGAGCTGATGGCACGAGTGAAGGCAAACCTCAGAAAATCCGTTGTGCGAGAGGATGCGGAGGAAAGGGCGCCTGTCAGCAAGGGCAATTTCGGGAAGCTGGATATCAACCCTGAGAGATATGAGGTGCGAAAGGACGGGAAAATCATTGACCTGACGGTGCGGGAATTTGAGCTTTTGAAATTCCTTTCGGCACAGAAGGGGCAGATTTTTTCCAGAGAGACACTGCTGGAAAAGGTTTGGGGCTATGAATATTTCGGAGATGTGCGCACGGTGGATGTGACCATTCGCCGCCTGCGTGAAAAGATAGAGGACGATCCCGGCAAGCCGGTTTATATCCTCACAAAAAGAGGCGTCGGGTATTATTTTGACTGCTGAGAAAAGCGAGGGATTGGCTTTTGCGAATGCGTAGTATTAAATGGAAGTTAATAATCATGTATCTGGGGTTGGTTTTGATTGTTATGATTGTCAGCGGAACCTATATCCTGCTGAGCCTGCGTAACATTGAGATTGAAAAATCCAGACAGGAGCTTGCGACGTATGCGGAGCGAATCAACGAGCAGGTGATCGAGGGCGGCAAGGAGGAGGAATTCCAAGAGCGGCTGTTAAAGACCGTATCCAATGCCGTCGGGATTCAGGGCAATATCCTCAACACAGAGGGGGAAACGATTGCCTCCACCACCGTAACCGAGGCACCCTATCCGATTTATACGGACCAAGCCATTATTTCTGCCATGAACGGCATGACCTCGTTTTCAACCCAGAAGAAAAGCACCGATTCCTTCGGGCTTTTGCGGGAATGGATGAGCTATGCCACACCGGTGCAGCCCAAGGGGGCGGAAGGCTCCTATCTGATTTATACCCGTCTGGATGCAAGCGATATGCAGACCAGCTTGGACAAGACCACGCAGACAATTGTGGTGGCGGTTATGATTGCACTGTTTTTGGCGGCTGTGATGGGGTATGTGTTTGCGCAGACCTTGACAGGCCCGATTTTAGCGCTGACAAAGGGTGCAAAGAACTTGGCAGAGGGGAACATGGGGCAAAGCCTGCAGGTGCGCAGCAATGACGAAATCGGTCAGTTGACGAGCAGCTTTAACAACATGGCGGCGGAGCTTTCCAAGAATATGTCGGAAATTTCGAGAGAGAAAAACCGTTTGGAAATTTTACTGCACAACATGAGTGACGGTGTGATTTCCTTCAGCAAGGACGGCGAGCTGATGCTTGCCAATGCGGCGGCGGAGGGAATGCTCGGCTTAGAGAAAATCGAGATGAATTTTACGGAGTTTATCCGTGCGTATGACATCAGCTCCTCTGTTTATCTGGATTTGGGGAATCAGCCCTCCAAGAAGGTAATTTTCCCTGTCGGCAAGCAGTTCATCAATGCCAATTTCTCCCCGTATTATGATAAAAAGGGCGAAATTGAGGGCGTTGTGGTTGTTTTGCAGGATATCACGGAGCAGAAAAAGCTGGATGATATGCGAAAGGAATTTGTGGCGAATGTGTCACATGAGTTGCGGACGCCGCTGACAACCGTAAAAAGCTATACCGAAACGCTTTTGGAGGGCGCCATGGAGGAGCCTGAGATTGCGAAGGAATTTTTGGGCATCATTGACAGCGAGGCAGACCGCATGGCATTTTTGGTGCGGGATTTGCTGCAGTTGACACGCTTTGACAACAAGCAGGTGCGTTTGGATATTACGGAAATTGAATTGAACGCCTTTTTGAGCAGAACGGTTCGCCAGAACAAAATCCATGCGGAAGCGAAGCAGCAGACCTTGCGCTTTGAGCCATATCCGCATGAGGTAGTTATTTTCGGGGATAAGGACCGTGTGGGGCAGGTGGTCAATAATATTGTGACCAATGCCATTAAGTATAGCTTGGAGCAGGCAAGCATCCGTATTTTTATTACGGAGGATGAGAAGTTCTATAAGATTCATGTGAAGGATACCGGCATGGGCATTACCAGAGAGGATTTGCCCCGTATCTTTGAGCGTTTCTATCGTGTGGACAAGGCTCGCAGCCGTGCCATGGGCGGCACAGGTCTGGGGCTTGCCATTGCGAAGGAAATCATGGAAAGCCACGGCGGCAGGCTGACGGCGGAAAGCGAATACGGAAAGGGGACGATGATGGTCATGTGGTTCCCGAAGGAGCCGCTTTTGCCGCAGTATGAGGAAGTGGAAAGGGATGTATAAGCAGTTATCCGACAGAGAGGGCTTGGAAAGGCGGCTTAACCGCGGTGCGCTTGTCTGAGCAGATTGTTATATAACTGTAAGGACGCTGTAACATAATTGTAACCTTCGTGCGATATAATTACAGTAGACAAAATGCAAAGGTTTCTATATGATAGAAGCAGAGGGCTTTGAGGGCTACCGATGATTTCGCAGAGGAGGTGACAGGAATGAAGGCATACAGAAAAAAGCTGATTGGCTTAACCTTGGCCGCAGTGTTCTCTTTTTCTCCTGTCAGCGTATATGCGTCCTCTGTCAGCATCACAAGCGGGCTGCAAATCGGCAGTGATGAGGTGGAATGTACCTTTGACAGCAGCCGTATCCTCTACGGCGAGGCGAAGCCCGGCACGAAGATTACATTTACGGTATCCAAGATGGATCGTTTCGGCAACATGGTGGAAACCCATAGGGATACGGTAACGGTTGGCTCGGTGGGGCTGTTCAGCGAAACCCTGCCCCTGAGCAGAGGGAACAATTATATTTCCTTTGCCGCAGAGGGAGAGAGCAAAACCACGACGGTGCTGAAGCAGGTGCCGCAGCAGGTGAAAAGTCAGCTGCAGCGGATGATTGCTTTGCCTGGCATGAACACGAAAAGATAACCGAAAGGGATCATTTAAATTGAATAGAAAAAGCGGTGAGATCAGATGAAGGTATACAGGATTACAAATTTTATCATTGTTGCTTTGGTCATAGCTGCGATTTATCAAACAGGAGAGTTATGGCTGGAAGGAACAAGCAGCCATAACTTTTTTTATGTGCTGACGAATCAGCTCAATTTTGGAAAAAAGGAGGCGGACGGGGACGTTCTGCTTGCCACCCGATATGCGGTTGGGGAGGGCGAGGGTACGTTTGCTGTCTATTATCCCGATAATGTGGGGAACAGCAGCTTGCTGAATACGGCAAACAAGGCTTTGGGGGAGATTTTATCCCAAAACGGAGACACGCCGAAAAAAACAAATGCCGATTGGAAGTCCATCCTTGCGGCACGCTGTATCGTGATGCAGTATGACTTTATGATTGCTTCGGAGGAATATTTGGAGAATTATAAGGATTTGCGGACAGACCAAAGGCTTGAGCAGTTCGATTATATTACGATTGTGCCCGCCAGAAGAGGCGGCGAGGAAAGCAAGGCATATTTTGTCAATTCCGACACGAATGAGTGCATTGCTTTTCAATGTGAGGGCGGCGGTTCCTCTGTGGCGCTGTATGAATCCCTGATGACAGAGAGCAGTGATATGCGGTATATTTCTACGGGGCAGAGAACGAGTGCCTCGGTTTTGTGGCGAAATATGTTTTTGCCGCAGTGGGCGCAGCTGCCGTATTCCTATGCGGCACTGGAGCAGAAGTATGCCTTTGAGAAGGACGGAGAGCCGAGCCGAGCGGCCTTGGAAAACACGGTAAAGAATTTCTTTCACAATTTTTCTGTGGACTGGAGCGAGCGGGATGAGGATGGCACCTATACCTTCAGTGACAGCCAGACGGTTGTGAAATATCGCCCCGATGTGCGTATGCTGGAATATTACAGCTATGAAAATTATGCGGGCAACGACAGAACGGGGCTTTTGGAGGGCTATCAGATTTGCTGTAATTTTTTGCGGAATGATGATTCCCTGCAGACGGATATTTATTTGGCGGATATTGAGCGCACCATCAACAATGAGGTTGTGTATTATTTTGATTATGCGGTGGATAACCTGCCTGTGAACCTTTCGCAGAGCTTGAAGGACAGCATTGGCACAACGCATGCCATTGAGGTTACCCTGCGCAATCAGGCGGTGAAGGAATACCGCCGTTATGCAGTCAACTTCAGCAGAGCGGCAGAGGAAAATGAGCAGATTAACGTGCAGTTTATTGATGCCTTGGATGATGCGAACAAGACCTATAAATCTGTGGTGGAGGATAAGGATATTACGGATGTGCAAAATATCTCCTTGGGCTACCATGTGGACCAAACGGGAGAGATTCGTTTGAAATGGTTTGTGACGCTGTATGAGTACACCTTTGTGGTGGATACGGAGCAGCAGAAGGCGCAGACCGGTGTGATGACAGGGCAATAAGCAAGAGCGGAGAAAGGAGGAAGGGCATGGAATGGGGCAACGCAAAAAAATTTGTGATTGTTTTATTGATGCTGCTGAATGTGCTTTTGGCAGGGCTGAATTATCGGCAGAACCAGGAACGCACCATGACTGCGAACCAAGAGCGTTCCATTTTTGAGGTGCTTTCGCAAAACGGCATTACCATGTATACTGACCTTTTGACCGGCTGTGCGCCGATGTCCCGCTTGGCAGTGGAATTGCCCTCTTATAACAAGGAAACCTTAGAGCGTTTGTTCTTTGGCGGGGAGCGTACCACCGTTTCCACAAAGGGCGGCAAAACGATATACCAAGGAAAGACGGACAGCCTAACCTTGCAGGGAGCGAAGGGGATTTGGCAATCAAAGGCAGTGAAAAGCGGCAAAGGAGAGCTGAGCAAAACCGAGGCACTGCGGGAGGCGCAGAAATTCATTGATAATACGGAGCATTTCTTCGGCAGCTATGGCGAGGGCACTGTGACAGAGGAGACAAATGGCTTTCGGGTGGATTTCTTCGGGCAATATAAACGGGAGAAGGTTTTTGCAAATTATTTTTCCTTCTTTGTGACAAAGGACGGGATTCAGAAAATCACGTTTCAATATTATTCTGTGCGTGGCTATACGGGAGAAAAGCAGGATTTGAGCTATGCGGATGAGGCCTTGCTTGCCTTTATGCGAGAGTGGAAAAAGGGAGAGCATGCCGAGGAGGCGACGATTTATCGCATGGAGCTTGGCTATGTGCGCATGGAGAGCGACACTACGGCAGACGCCATAGCCTCCATTACATTGGAGCCATGCTACCGCATTTATCTGATGGATGAGGAAAAGCCGTATCTCATCAATGCGTACACCTGTCAGATTTTAAATCAATAAAAACAAAAGGCAGTGAACCAACCCAAACGGGACGGTCACTGCCTTATTTTATTGCATTTCCTTCATTGCCTTTTCATATAGGTCATAATGCTTTGTCAAATCCGCATTACCATAGCAATATTCCAGCTCCAAAATCTGCTGCCCCGAAACCAGATACAGCTCTGTTCGTTTTTTGCTCTTTGCCAGAAGGGCGTAATCAAATGGTGTATCCTCCAATGTACTACATTCGTAATCTGTGTACCAGGAAGAAAAATGCTCCATGAATTCTTCCAGATATTCCTTCGGGGAAAGGAAGGGTGCAAGCCTGCGATATTCCACCCAAAGCACCGATTCATACGGTTCGCCTAACGCATCTGTTTGATTGGGAATCCGCCCTGCCTGATTATAGGCAAGGTCAACAGGAGAGCCAAAGGTTGGATAGGAGTTGACCAGATTTGCTTCCCGTTCCCACCAGTCCTCCTTGGCATTGCCGTCCCGCTGATAATAGCTGTCCGCAGCGTAAAAATCGGGGTTATTTTCCAGTTCTGCCAGAGAAATCATCGGCAAAGACTGCTTCACCTCTGCAATCGGTCGGTCGGAAAAGGAAAATACATTGGGTAGAAACGGCAGAAGGAGGAATGTAATCATCCCGATAACGCAGACATAATGGAACCGATGCTTCCACCGCAGACGGGCTGCCTGCCAATCGGTCGGCTGATGGTGCGGCTCGCCTGCCGCAAGAGAGCTTTGCAGCCTGATGGCACCGCGGATACGCTGTCCGGCAAATATGGCAAAAACTAAAATAAGAGGATTGCAGAAGGGGTTGGTTGAGCCTGTTACCCAGTCGTATGTGGTCTGTCTGTGCAGAACGAAAAGATAAGCCGCAATCAGAACAACAATAACCAGTAGTTCTGCATAGATGCTGTTGAAGAACTTGTTTCCCTTCAAATTGTCGGGATAATATGCACCTTCCTCCTCCGGTGTGGCAAAGTAATCCGCTGTGCCTTCCTCTGCGGCATAGACATAGAAACGGTTCAATCCGCAGACAAAGCTCCAACCCTTTTCCCTATGCTGTGCATTCCGTTCCTCTGCCTTGCTTTCGTCCAGAGCAGGGAAAATAGCATCCTGCTTCGGCTCCATGCGGTAAAGCAGACGCTTTTTCTCGCCCTCTGCGAAGGTCGCATAGAGAGCATTTGCCTTCTGCACATGCAGTCCCTCTGCGGAAAGGTCGGAAAACCAGCTTTCCAGTGCGTCAATCTCGTATGGCTCTGCGGGGAGCAGCCTTCTTTTGCATTTCGTCATAGAATGTCCTCCTCTCGGGTCTTTCGGTTATTTCTGTATAGTGTAGTCCTGCTCCAATAGGGGGAGAAAGGCGCTCAGAGAATCGACCAATCTGTTCTCGCCGCGGTAGCGCACAATCAGAAGGCGGTTGCCCTTGCGAAGCGTCAGCATCTGGCGGTGCATCTCGCTTGTTTCCTGATAAAAATACCCCTCGTCAAAGGAATCGGAGGAAAGCACCAACGCCTGCTCTGCTGTTGAGGGAAGGAAGGCATCGGGAAATGTGCCGTTTGCCCCTAAGGTCAGAAATGCCTGTTCCGTCAGGAAGGAGGGGCGCACCTCTAAAAGCGTAGTCGTCATCCAGGAGGAATCCCCCTTTGCGGTGGTCTGCAAAAGCAGAGGGGCAAAAAACGTCGGCTCGGCATAGACGCGCGTTTCTATGCCGCTGTCCCCCGAAACATTTTCCAGCGGCACATACGGCAGGGGAGAAACAGAAGCAGAAGGGCGCTCCGTCGGTTCGCCTTTCGTAGAAATCGAAAAAATCTCAAACACAAGCACGAGAATCACCAGTACGTTGGCGGCAGTGGAAATCAGATTGCTGATTTTGCTGAGTTCCAGCTTTCGGGTGTAATCCTTTTCATGCTCCACGGGATTCCCCTGCTCCAGTTCTGTTTTCAGCTTTTTCAATAGCCGCAGCTCATAAAAATAATAAACAGCAAGGCAGAAAAAGAGAATCGGCATCAGAAGATCCGAAAACCAAGCATGGTCTATGATATGCTGTCCTAAATTGCGCCACCCAAGCAGCCCCATCCCTATGAAAAGCAGGGTAAAGAGTATCACGCCTACAAGGTAGAGATACCGCTCCTCACGATAAAGCGCATCAATATTTTTCTTCTGCACTTCGGGGTCGGTATAAGGCTCATCGGGATGTTCTGTGAGGTTCGCCAGAAGGTAGCCCTTGCAGCGGTAGCCGCAGAGATATTCCCAGCCAAGCTGACGGTATGCCTCTTTCTGTTTTTCGCTTGGCGTATCATTATAAAAATCCGGAATGGCAATGCGGAAAATCCGCTTCTGCGGTTCATCCTGCCGAAATTTTACCTTACCTCCACGGAAGTCAACGGGAATCCATCCGTCCTCCGCCATGTCGGACAGCCATGTTTCCATTGCCGCAAAATCGAAGGTTGTTGCAGGTGTCAGCTTTCGTTTATATTTCATGCGTTTGCCCCCTTTTTACCAAAAAATATCCTTTTTTCCAGTATAGCAAAGGTGAAAAACGGATGTCAACAAGGCATGAACAATGTAAGAAAGTCTTAAGAATTGCAAAGAAA
Source organism: uncultured Anaerotignum sp. (assembly GCF_934277605.1). GTDB lineage: Bacteria > Bacillota > Clostridia > Lachnospirales > Anaerotignaceae > Anaerotignum_A. Next base: position 44,408 of record NZ_CAKQVD010000007.1, on the reverse strand, counting down.
AAAGAGTATCCTCTAAGCGAAAGATACTCTTTTCGGCTGTTATTTTTTCTGACACTCCTTGCAAATGCCGTAAAGAATGAGCTGTTCACATTCCACATCAAAATCCAAATCCGGCACAAGCTTTTTTGCAACCTCTGTCAATGCGTCCATATGCAAATCCTCCACACGCCCGCAAATGCGGCAAACCGTATGCGGATGGCAATGCACCGTAGCATCATAGCGGGAGCTTGGCTCGCCCACGTTCAATTCCTGCACCAGACCAAGCTGCTTGAAAAAATCAAGGGTTTTATAAACCGTGGCAAGACTCATGGTGGGGTTGGTCGGCTCAAGGGTTTTATAAATCATTTCCGCATTCGGATGCGCTGTGGTACCCAAAAGCATATTATAAACGGCAATACGCTGTGGGGTGACCTTCAGCCCTTTTTCACGCAAAAGCTGCGCAGTTTCTTTCATAGCAACACACCCCTTTCTAAATAATAACTATTGTCATTTAATAATAATATAGATTATTATTTATGTCAATAGAAAATCTACCGAATTACAAGGGATTCCAAGGGGGAGGGGTGTTGTTTTTTGCAAAAGGGTATGCTATGCTAAAGGGCAGAAGAAAGGATGGTTTTGTATGCATATTGTTTTATTGGAGCCGGAAATTCCCCAGAATGCAGGAAACATTGCACGCACCTGTGCGGTGACCAATTCCGTTTTGCATTTGATTCAGCCTTTGGGGTTTTCCGTCGAGGATAAATATTTGAAGCGGGCAGGCTTGGATTATTGGAAGCTGCTGGATATTCGATATTATGATGATTTTTCGGATTTTTGCGAAAAGAACCCCAATGCAAGGCTTTGGATGGCATCCACGAAGGCACGCCATGTTTATGCGGATGTGACCTATGGCGAGGATGATTACATCATGTTTGGGAAGGAAAGCGCCGGTATTCCGGAGGAGATTTTGATGGCACATGAGGAAAACACCATTCGGATTCCCATGCTGGAGGCGGCAAGAAGCTTGAATCTTTCCAATTCCGTTGCGATTATTATTTATGAGGCAATGCGGCAGCAGGGCTTTCCGGGGATGCTGATGGAGGGACAGCTTCATCATCACAGGTGGTAAAAAAAGGAATCGAGAAAGCAAAAAAGCGACTCGGCTTTGTACGCCAAGTCACTTTTTTTATGCTACGGGGGGTTCTTCTGCGGGGGCGGGCTCTTCTGCGGGGGCTGGATTTTCTGCGGGGGGTTCGGTTGCGGGGAAGGAGACAAATGCCTTAAACAAATCCCCCTCGATTTCCAAGGAGAATTGCCCCTTTTGCAAAGCCACCAGAGATTGTGCGATATTCAGCCCCAAGCCACTGCCCTCTGTATGACGGGAGCTGTCCCCACGCACAAAGCGCTCCATCAGCTCCTCGGCAGGAATATTGAGTGCGTCTCTGCTGATGTTTTTCATGGAAAGCAGGATGGTTTCCGCCTCTTTTTTGATGTCGATATAGATGCGGGTGTGCGGCTGAGAATATTTGCAGGCGTTGCTCAACAGATTGCTCAGAACACGCCATGTCAGATTGCCGTCCACCAGAGCGAAGGAGGGTGCTTCATTGCCTGTAATCACTGCCTCAAGGTCTGCGTTTGCAAGCTTTTCCTCATATTCCGCAACGGCCTGTGCCGCAAGCTCGCCCATATCCGTCGGGGCAAGCTGCACCTTGAGGTTGCCTGTGGAGGCTTTGGAGGCCTCGACCAAGTCCTCGGTCAGCTTTTTCAGGCGGCGGGATTGTCTGTCCAGCACCTCGATATATTCTGCCGCCTGCCCATCCAGATTTTCCTTTTTCAGCAAATCCACATAGTTGATGATGGAGGTCAGCGGGGTTTTGATATCATGGGAGACATTCGTAATCAGCTCTGTTTTCAGACGCTCGCTTTTCATTTTCTGCTCCAATGCGATGGAAAAGCCCTTGGAAATGCTGTTGAGGTTTTGCCCATGTGCACGAAAGAGGGGGAACATCCGCTGTGTGTTGATTTTATGGTTCAGATTGCCCTTTGCCAATTCCTCGCCGCCGTTTTTCAGCTCCTGCATTTGTGATGCCATGGTGCAGAACACAAACAGCAGCACAAAGCTGAGAAAAACCGCACCAAAGCCGCCTTGGACATAGAAAATGGAAATGACGAGCCACATTACCGCAATTTTCCATGTGGCAGAGACAGAACGCAGAGCATCCAAGAGGGTGGTGCAGACTGCCGCAAGCATTTTCCAAGCAAAGCGAAGCACATAATAGGCAATGGTGTGCTGATAAAAATATTTCCCCATTTTCAGACGGGTGGCACAGGTCAGGAGTGTTGCCAAGCCCAGAATAATCGGAATCAATGCGCCGATTACCGCAAAGGGAAGCCTGCCTACGTTGGCAAAGGACTGCCATTCCTCAGCGAAAAAGAACAGAACAAGGAAGGAAAGCGGGCAGACAATGGCAAGGTATAAATCCAGAGGGATTTTATCCTGAAAATTCGGGAGGATTTCATCCGTATCCGGCTGATGCCCTGCGGCGCACAAAAGATAAATCACAGAGATGGCAAACAGCAGCAGGCTGACTGCCAAAATCGGCAGAAGTGAGCCACGCATCCCATAAAGCTGCAGGAGCATTTTGTCATCATAAAAGGGAAACACCTCGCCGATATTCGCAGGTGTGACCTCGCCGCTATAAAAGCCGCAGCTGTTTGCAAGAAAGATACCGATACCGTCGAAAAAGGCGGTGACGCCCGAAAGCACTGCGACAAAGCAGGCAACCACCTTCATGCCGAGGGTATAGGAAAGCTTTTTCATTGCTTCGCCTCCTTTTCGATTTTATACCCCAAGCCCCAAACCACCTTGAGATAGCGGGGATTGGAGGGATCGATTTCGATTTTTTCACGCAGATGACGGATATGCACAGCAACAACACTGCCGGAGCCGCAGGCATCCTCGTTCCAAATGCGTTCATAGATTTGCGCAGAGGAAAACACTCTGCCGGGGTTTTCCATCAAAAGCTTTAGGATGTTATATTCACTGGGAGTCAGGCTGACAGCCTCGCCGTCCACAGTGACGATTTTTGCTTCATCATCCATTTCAATGCCGCCGTTTGAAAGATGGGACGCCTTCTTTGCCATGCCGCCCAAAGAGGTGTAGCGGCGGAGCTGGGAGCGCACCCTTGCAAGCACCTCAATGGGATTGAAGGGCTTTGTGATATAGTCATCCGCACCGATATTCAGCCCCAGAATCTTGTCGCTGTCCTCACTTTTGGCGGTCAGCAGAATGATGGGGATGTTGGAGGTTTCTCTCAGCTTTACGGTGGCGGCAATGCCATTCATCTGCGGCATCATAATATCCATGAGAATCAAATGAATATCATGCTTGGCAACGATGTCCAAGGCCTCCTGTCCGGTATAGGCGGTGAAAATGTTGTAGCTTTCTGTGGATAAATAGATGGATAAAGCGGAAACGATATCCTTTTCGTCATCGCAAATCAAAATGTTATACATGGTGCTGCACCTCCGTCATGCTGTGATTTTATCTTACCTGAACGGTTTTAAGAAACCGGCAGGAAAAGTTTTAAGATTGCTTTAAGATTGCGGGTTTTCTTTTTTTAGAATTTTATCATATTCTTGCGAAAAAGAGTAGGCTGAAGTAAGAAAAAGAAAGGTTTGACAATGATAAGGGAAAGAAGAAAAATGAGCTGTGTTGCCTGCGATTTTTGGTCAATTTAAAGAAATGAAAATATTTTGTAAGAAATAATACAATAAAAAATGCATAAAAAATTATTGACAAAAGATGGAATATATGTTATATTTGGCGCGAAGTCAGACAAGATGGGACGTTTGGCTGATAAAAAGCAGAATATTCTGCTTAGGGCGATTGTGGGGAAAACACCGCAGGGGCGGCGATTCCATAAAAAGACAGGAAAGGGGGGTTGTTTTTATAGAGAAAAACAGGAAAGGAGGGATGAGAGAGGTTATATGAACTGCGAAGGGAGTTTATATATTAAAATTAGAAGAGAACAAAAGAAAGGAAGAGATAATGAGAAAGCATAATAAAGTATAGAAATTAGGGTCAAATAGTATAAAGAGTGTCACTAATATGATGGAAGAAGAGTTTTTAATGAAAAAGCATATTTCTATTTTACTTTCTACAGTTTTTATTATTGGTAGTATTTTTCCTGTGCAAGCAGCAACACCGAAAAAAATAAGCGATGATTTTTTAGAACCTCTTGTGGAATCCGGATTATATAAAGTTGATAACGTTGAGGTAATTTCACCATCAAAGGAAGAAATCACTTTACTTAATGAGAGTGATGAACCTGTTGCCATTGAAGTTGAAAAATCTGAAGGCGTAAAAATTTATACTTTTGCTGAAAAAGATGTGGTAACTGAAGTGAAAATTGCAGGTGATAAAGTTTATTTAAATGGAGAACCTGTAACTGTTTCTGTAAAAACTGAAGTTTTTGATAGTTCTGTTGTATCTCGCGCAACAAGCGAGAATTGGATTTCTGACATTAAGCCATTTGATAGCGGAAAATATGGTACGAAAGCTGCTTTTGTAAAAGATATAAATATTAAAGCAAATCAAACTATTGGAGCACTTTCTCTTACGGCTTTACTAGCATTGGTTTCTTCTCCTGTAGCAAGTGGATTGGCTACGTTAGTTGCCGATATTGGAACATTTTCTGAATTAAAGGATGCCCTTGAAGCACTTCAGAAGAAAGCACCAGATACAAAAGGTCTTTACCAGAGAGAGACCTACTACAAGAGTTCTCAGGAAGATACTTCAGGAAGACCTATTACTTATTATTATAAGGTCAAATTACAATATGCAAAGACACAGGAATTCAAGAAGTTTTATCCAGAATCGGCATATTTTTATCGTAAGCAGATGATTTACGCATAATATTTTTCATTTATAATGAGGTGTTTTTGCCATGAATATGTATAACATTTTTATTATCGTTATTTATTCAATCGTGCTTCTCATAGGAGTTTTTGTAATTGAATATTTCATATCCAAGGTTGAAAATAAACAATACGTTAAACCAAGTAAATGGGTAGTAGTGTCATACATAATTCTAGTTCTAGTATTCGTAATTAGATCGGTTATAAGGAAGTAAAAAAAGTCCAATAGAATGTGAACCGCACTATTTTGTGTAAACAGTAAAAATAGTGCGGTTCATTTATCCTTTGGACTTATTTTATTTCAGAAAAGTTTAACACATTTCTGTGCTTTTGGGGAGAAAAGAAAAAAATGTAAGATTTTCTTAAATATTCGAGGGCTTGGCGGATGCCGCAAACACACAAAGGGAGTTACGCAAGAGGGGGCTTTATGCTATACTAAGCTTGTGAAAAAAAGAAACCGAGAAAGCGAGGGCGGCGAAGTGAAAAGCAACCGAAGGAAAATATGGATGGCAGTGGCGGTCGGCATGCTGCTGTTTGCGGCATACGGCTGCCGTATGCTTGGAAAATTTGATATCGGCGGGCAGGGGCCTCGCTTTGTGCGTGCGTTTTTTTATCTCTCGTTTTTTGCCGTTTTGACGAATAGCTGGAGCCGCTCGGTTGTGCAGAGGCATACAAGGCAGTATATGGTCAGCGTGGGTGTGCTGATGGTGTTTTGGATTTTTTTGCGGACGGTAAAATATGAATTTGCACTGCCGCCCTTCATTTCCAAGATTTGCTGGTATTTTTATTATTTGCCGATGCTGTTTATTCCGCTGATGGGGCTTTTCACGGCACTTTCCATCGGCAAGCCGGAGGACAAACAGCCTAAGACAGAGGTGCTTTGGCTGATCACTGCGGCACTGTTTCTGTTGGTGCTGACGAATGACTGGCACCAGCTTGTGTTTACCTTTCCTGTGGAGGTGCCGTTTGTGCTTCATTCCGATCACCACTATGGCTATGGCAGGCTATACGTTGCGGTTATCGGGTGGATGATGCTTTGCGGTGTGGCTATGCTTATTGTGATGTGTGCCAAATGCAAGGTGCCATATTCCAAGAAATTCTTTTGGCTGCCGCTGGTGCCGATGGCGCTGACGGTGGCGTATGCGATGGCTTATTGGGCTGGCTTTCCTTGGCTGCGGTTTTGGCTGGGCGACCTCCCCGTGACGCAAAGCCTGCTGTTTACTGCCATTTTTGAGGCGAGCCTGTGGTGTGGGCTGATTACCTCAAACACGAATTATGAGGAGCTGTTTAAGGTGGTTTATACAGGGATGATGATTACCGATGACGCATATCAGATTCGCTATATTTCCGACCGTGCGCTGCCCTTGCCCGAAGATGTGCTGCGAAAGACGGAGGGCGGCAGCTTTCGTTACGGCGAAACACTGCTGTTAAAGGCGAGCAACATAAATGGCGGACATACGATATGGCATGAGGATTTATCGGAGCTTTTATCCGTTAGGGCGGAATTGGAATCCATACGGGAGGAATTGCAGGACCGCAATGATATCCTGCGTGACCAATACAGAAGGGATGCACAGCGGTATAAAATGGAGGAGCAAAACCGCCTATATGACCTTGTGCAGCAGGAAACCCAAAAGCAGCTTTGCCAAATTGACGATTTGACCGATTGCTATGCCGAGGCTGTAAAGCTGGGGGAGGAAACAAAGCCGATTTTGTTTCGTCTGCTGGTGCTGGCAACCTATGTGAAGCGGCACAAGGACATGGTTGTTTTGGCAGAGCGGATTCCCTATATGCCCATCCATGCGCTCTATGCGGCCTTGCAGGAATCCTGCGGGAATTTGGAGCTGGGCGGCATAGACTGCAATTTATACCTGCCGGACAGCCGAGCAAATTTGCCGATTCGAGCGGCACTTTCTGCGTATGCCTGCTTTGAGGAGGTCTTGGAGGCGACACTGGAGCAGCTTCGTTATCTGTTGGTCAGCGTAACCCGCAGAGATGGCGTGGCGGTGCTGTCCTTGACACTGGATTGCGATGCGGCGCTTCCCGATACCCTTTTGCATGATTCGACTGTGGAGACGGAGCGGACGGAGGACGGCTGGATTGTGACTGTCCTTATGATAAGGGGGGAGGATGAATGATTCCATTTGCTTGGGGGGATGTGCTGCCCTATGACGGCAGTGTGGTGCTTGGGATGATGTTTCTTGCACTTTGCTTGCAGTTGTTTTATCTGCTGTGGAGTGTGGAATATTACCGCAAGGCTGTATGGCTGCTTTCTGCATTGTGGGAGGCAATGCTTTTTGAGCTGTTCCTTCTATTATATAGCAGGGAGCATTTGCATCGGGTGCCGCTTTTGCTGATATTGGCGGTCATTCTGCTTTCTTTGCTTTTTACCGCAGGCGTGACTGTGTTCACTGCGAGGAAGCGGAAGCACAGCATTAGCCGAGGGAGCATTAAGGAGGCCATGGATGATTTGCCGATTGCCGGCTGTTATTTCACAAAAAACGGCGTGATTAAGCTTTGCAATTTGCAGATGTACGCATTATACAGCGAAATGACAGGAGAAATTCTGCAAAGCCTGGACGGACTGCACGCAGCGGTGACTGCCCACACCGAAAACGGCATTTATCGTGCGGATGGCGGCAGAGTATGGAGCTATACGGAGCGGACGGTTACGGTGCAGGGACGCCCCTATACCGAAACCTTGTTTACGGATATTACAGAGGTGTTTTTAGCCAATGAGGAGCTGCAGCGGGGAAATGAGGAGCTGGCACGCATTAACAAAAAGCTGAAAAAGATGTTCAACCGTGCCGCAGACCGTATCCGAGAAAGAGAGCAGCTTGCCTTTAAGCTGAAGATACACGATGAAATCGGGCATAGCCTCTCTGTGATTCGCCGTATGCTGCAGGGCAAGGCGGAGGAGGCGGATGCCGAAAAGCAGATTCGGGAGCTTTCTCTGGCGGCAGGCACACTGATTATTTCGCCCTTGGATAATTCCACAGATCCGTATGACCGCCTGCTGAATGAATGTGCGGAGCTTGGTGTGGAGCTGAAGCGAAACGGGATGCTTCCTGTTGAGCCTGAGATTTATGATTTATTGGTTTCTGCCCTGCGTGAGTGTGTGACGAATTGTGTGCGCCATGCCCACGGAACACAGGTGCTGGTGCGGATCCGTGGGGTGCCGGGCGGCTATTCGGTGCGCATTACCAACGACGGCGAAAAGCCGAGGCAACAGATTATTGAGGGAGGCGGCCTTTCGGATTTGCGGCAGAGCATTGAGAGCGCAGGCGGAAGGATGCAGCTTTCCCACAGCCCTGCCTTTGTGATGTGGCTGACTTTTATGCGTGAGGAGATGAACTTATGAGTATACGGACGCTGATTGTGGAGGACAACAAATTTGCTGCAGATTTCTTTAAGGATATGATAGAGCGGCAGGAGGATTTTACGCTTTGCACGGTTTTGCGGGATTCGGAGCAGGCACCGGAATATTGCCGTGTGCATACGGTAGACCTTGTGCTGATGGATGTGCAGACATTGCATGGACATTCGGGGCTGACTGCGGCAGGAAGGATTAAGCAGATGTTTCCGAGCATCAAGATTGTGGCGGTTACCTCCTTGGTGGATGCGGAGGTGCTGGCAAAGGCGCAGACGGTGGGGGTGGACAGCCTATGGTATAAGGACCATGGAGAGCAGGAAATCATGGATGTGATTCTTTCCACACTGGATGGCGGCTCCTTTTTTCCGAAGGCCGCACCGAATGTGGAAATCGGGAAGGCATGGTCGGATGATTTATCCGATATGCAGAAGAATATCCTGCGGCTGTATATCTATGGAAATTCCTATGCGACCATTGCAAAAAAGCTGTTTATTGAGGAAGCTACGGTAAAATATCACATGAACCAGATGATTAAAAAATGCGGCTTTCAATCCAAGCAGCAGCTCATTGCCGCTGCCATCAAAAGCACAATTGTGACACAGTTGGATGAGGGATAACCCTTTTTGCTTTGCCTCTGCGGAAAATGCAGGGGCTTTTTTTCGTGCAAAAACGGACAAAAAGCTGCGTTTTCTCCCAAAATATTTCAAAAAACCCTTAAAAACGGGAAAGACTATACTTTAGTATAGTGACGGATATAAAGCGGGTTTGATATAATACAAATATATGATAGCGAAACAGTATCCAAACGCACGGAAGGGTGGGTGATTAAAAGTGCAGACTATCGTAATAGATATGCAAAGCAACTTGACGGCACGGGGCTATGAACGGATGCTTTTGAGTGACATGAAGGACTGCAAGCCGATTGTGGCGGAGGGTCCGGAGGATGTGGTGGAGCAATGCCGTATGTTTCGTCCCTATGCACTTTTAATGGAGGTGACAGCCTATACGCCGTGCAGGCTTTGTGAACGGCTGAAAACGTGGGAGGCAGTGAAACGGCTGCTGCCCGACTGCAAATGTGTGCTTGCGGTGGATGAGAATGCTGACGCAAGGTTGGCCGACGAGGTGGCTGCCTGCAAGAAAAACGGGCAGATTGATGCCTTTGTTTTTACCTCCTCCAGTGACCGCTATCTTGCCGCTTTGTTGGAAACACTTTAAAGGGCGGCTGCGATGCGGCAGAGAGGGAAACGGAAATTTTGTATGCAGAAAAGGAGGTTCGAGATGAAAAAGAAGCTATTTTCAATGGGTATGGTAATTTCTCTTCTTGCACTTTTGGTTGGATGCACAGGCACAGCGGGAAATAACATCGAAGAAAACAAGGATGACACTCCTTCTATGGCAGAGAAACAGCTTGCGCTTTTGCATGAGGAAATTGATGACAGTGGTCGCCAAGCCGGCATTGCATATATTGGTTATGTGGGCTATGAGGCGACAGAGGTGGATGTGCGTGATTTTGTGCAGAACAGTGCATATCCCGAAAAATATTCCTTCCTTTGCGATGCACCGCTTGTGGATGCGAGCGGCCCTGAGCTGTATGCGATTGTAACCACAAGGGATGACCGCAGTGCAACCGTTTATTCTGCGGAAATGAATGAAAACGGAAAATATGTGACGCATAAGGATGATATGCTTTATAAGGGTGTCGGGACGGATTGTATTCTTTTGCGCTGCAACATGAGCGAGATTCATTCCAACGTAACGGTTGAGATTAAAACGGGAGATGAACGCTTCAGTGTGAACCCGATGCTTTCCGGCATGGACGGAAGGATTGTGGATGAGGGTCTGTATGATTTCTCGATATATTTTAACGGAGACATGGGCGTGTGTGATCCGGAAATGAATGCCTATGGTGTGCTTGAGGAATATGATGAAATTCAGTATTATGAGAAGCAGGGCATGGTGCTGTTATATACAGGGGAAACGGAAGAAATTGAAGGCAAGACCTGTATGATTTTTGCAATGGGCACAGACCATGAGGATCAGTTCGTCAGAGAACGCTTTTACGGCGTGAATGAGGATGAGGTTTTTTATTATGATCCGATAGACGACAAATGGATTCATCTTGGCATGGGCTAAAAAGCAAAAAAGGAAAAACGTGAGAAGGAAAGCATATCGGTGCAGACCGAAAAATGAGTTTGACCCATTCAAATTGTAAAATATTTTTCTGATATAGAAAGGAGCGGGTAGTATGGGACTTATTAAAGCAGGTATCGGCGCAGTGGGAGGCACACTGGCTGATCAATGGAAGGAATTTTTCTACTGTGAGGCTATGCCAAAGGAGGTACTTGTTACCAAGGGACAGAAAAGAGTCAGCGGACGTTCCTCCAACACCAAGGGGAACGATAACATCATTTCCAACGGCTCCGGCATTGCTGTTGCGGATGGGCAGTGCATGATTATTGTGGAACAGGGGAAGATTGTTGAGGTTTGTGCGGAACCCGGCGAATATACTTATGATTTTTCGACTGAGCCTTCCATTTTCTCCGGCAATCTTGGGGAGAGCATTAAGGAGAGCTTTAAGGTTGTCGGCAAGCGTTTTGCTTACGGCGGCGACACAGGGAAGGATCAACGTGTTTATTACTTTAACACCAAGGAATTGATTGATAACAAATTCGGCACACCGAACCCGATTCCCTTCCGTGTGGTTGACAGCAAAATCGGCTTGGACTTGGATGTATCCGTCAGATGCTCCGGTGTGTATTCTTATAAGATTGCCGATCCTCTGCTGTTTTACACCAATGTCTGCGGCAACGTGGAGCAGGAATACTCCCGTGAGGAGTTGGATGGTCAGTTAAAGACAGAATTTATCAGTGCATTGCAGCCTGCATTCGGGAAATTATCCGATTTGGAGCTGCGTCCCAACCAGATTGTCAGCCATAACACTGATTTGGAGGAGGCCATGAACGTTGCGCTTTCTGAAAAATGGGGTGCTTTGCGTGGGCTGAAGGTTGTGAGCATTGCGCTTGGCTCTGTGACCCTGCCGGATGAAGATGCAGAAATGATTAAGCAGGCACAGCGTACCGCAATCATGCGTGATCCGACCATGGCAGCGGCTACCCTTGTGGGCGCACAGGCAGATGCAATGAAGGCGGCGGCAGCAAATGATGCAGGTGCGATGACAGGCTTTATGGGCATGGGCATGGCAATGAATGCAGGCGGCGGCATGAATGCACAGAATCTGTTTGCAATGGGACAGCAGAATCAGCAGGCACAACAGGCACAACAGGCACAGCAGGCACCGGCGGGAGATAGCTGGAAATGCGCTTGCGGTGCAACGGTCAACGGCAAATTCTGCCCTGAGTGCGGTTCCTCCAAGCCTTTGCCTGCGGATAGCTGGAAATGTGCTTGCGGTGCAACGGTCAACGGCAAATTCTGCCCCGAGTGCGGCTCTCCCAAGCCGGCACCCGCAGATAGCTGGAAATGTGCCTGCGGTGCAACGGTTAACGGCAAATTCTGCCCCGAATGCGGTTCGCCCAAGCCGGCAGGGGACGAAGGCTGGACCTGCGCCTGCGGTACTGTGAACAAAGGCAAATTCTGCCAGAACTGCGGTGCGAAAAAGCCTGCGGGCGCACCCTTATACCGCTGTGATAAATGCGGATGGGAGCCTGCGGACCCGAAGAATCCACCGAAATTCTGTCCCGAATGTGGAGACATCTTTGATGATAACGACATACAATAATATTTGGGATGGGGGATGAGTATGATGAAGGATAATCCCACAGAAAATAAGAAGGGGAAATTTGACCGATATGCACTGCTTGCTCTCGTATGGGGGCTTGCATTTGTGATTATCGGCATTTACGGGACTGTCGGCAGCCGTATTGCCGGCAAGGAATACAAAAATGCAACCGATATCCGAGAGGTCAGCGCAACGATAGAATCCTATAAGGATAATGAGCATGATGAGGATAATGATTCCAACTATATCGAGTATGACGCAAAGCTTTCCTATGAGGTTGATGGGAAAAAGTACAAGGGGAGAGAAACCTTTGTGGTTAATAAATACGATTATAAAAGAAAGTATTATTATGATAAGCTGAAACCGGGCGATACGGTTACGATTGAAGTTTATCGAACCTCGAAGGGTAAATACAAAATGCCGCCGGATAGCAACCCGTTTACCTTCCTGATGTGCAGCGGTTGTCTTGTTTTCGGATGTATTGTGATTATCGCCGGAATTAAGGGCGAGTTCAACAAGAAACCGGATGAAGTGGAAAACAACACCGGCAAAAAGGGGAAAAAGAACAAAAAAGACTAATCGGGATAAAGGCGGAATGCAAAAAGGAGGATTTTGGTATGGATAAGACTCCAAGCAAGAAAAAAGCATTCATCGTGCAGGTGCTTTGTATATTGGCGGCATTGGCACTTGGCTTTCTCGGCGTAATCACAGGCATTAACGGGATTCGGGACAGCAGGGAATACAAAAAATCTGCTGATGTCCGAAAGGTCACTGCGTATGTTAAGGAGACGGAGTTTCGGGGCGACGCAGATGATGAGGAATATCGTGTTACGCTTTCGTATGAGGTTGACGGAAAGCAGTATACAGGGCGTGAAACCTATTACCATGAGATTTATAAGGGGGAAAAAACAACCATAGAGGTTTATTTGACACCGAAGGGCGATTATAAAATCGCCCCGGATGTCGATCCGATTTCGTTCCTCTTTAAATGTGTATGTATTTTTTTGGGGATTGTCATGTTCATTGGGGTAGCGGGGATGCTGATGAACCTGTTTGGCAATGGGAAGGACGAAACGGACGGCAAAGGGAAAGAAGAGGAAGAGGAAGAAGAAGCATAAGGCGGAAAGGAAATCAGCGAAAAAGGAGGGAGAGGAATGAGCTTATCAGATGCGTTTTGGTTTGCATTGGGGTTTACCTTGCTTTGCGGCATTGGCATTGGCGAAAGGATCATCCAGGTGGATTTCAGCAGCCTGCTGCCGAAAAATTTTAAAAAAGCAAAGCTACAGCGTTTGCTTAGCCCACGCAAGTCGCCCTTGTGGGAGATGAAGATTCAGAAGGACATGAAAACGGCCTTTGAGAAGGTTCTGATTCCCCTCGACAAAGCGGATAAAAAACAGCTTCCCACAAGAATGGATCAGACGTTTCGCAGAAAAATGGAGCGGCAGATTACATTGCTGAACCAACAGGGGCTGGGGCGTGATATCCGCTTGACAGATGTTGTGCCGGTGCCGGAAAACAAATTTGTGCAGTGGAATGATGACGGCAGAGAATGGCGTGAGGCTGTTTTGCAGTGCAGTGCCTTGGAACGATTGATTTCCAAGCAGGATGGCAGGTCTGTCTATGAGCTGTATCGCAAAAATGGATATGTCCGAATTTTACAATCCAGACATATCCGCAATGCAGACCGAAAGAAAAAAAAGAAAAGCTATTATTCCGATCAGACGAAGGTCATTTGTCCCTCCTGCGGTGCAGAGGTGGAGCTGACAAGTCAGCAGACGATTTGTCCCTATTGTGACGGCGTAATTCAAAGTGATTTTTACGATTGGCAGACAGAGGGCTTTGAGATTTATGAGAAGATTGGGACGAATTTACGGAGAGCCTTGCAGCTGGTTGGATTCTCTGTGCTGATGTTTTTGTGCGTATTCCTGTGTCTTTATCTGATACCGGATACGGAGATTTCCCTGACGGCAGGGGTTGGCGTAACCATACTGGTTTTGATTCTCATTGGTGTGGTGTCAACTTCCCAAAAGAGAAGGAATGAAGAGCTGGCAGAACAGATTGTTCGTTATTCCGAAAACTATTTGCGTTCCTGTATCAATGAGGCGTTGTATCAGGATGTTAAGGACACAACATTGCTGGATTACGGTGTCGGTACGATTTTCTTGAAAAATGTGGTCAATACAGAGGACACAACCGAAATAACGGCGCAGGTATACATAAGCGAAATTCATCTTCCGAAGGGCCAAAAGCCGCATACGAAAAATTTTAAGCGGACATTGACGATGCAAAGGGCAAGATATCCCGAAAGAAGAAAAGGGGATGGCAAATTCTTTATCGAAAAGGATTGCCCGTCCTGTGGCGCAAACTTTATACCGGATGAAAATAATTGCTGCTCGTTCTGTGGCTATAGCCTGCAGACGAACAATGCACAGTGGGTGTTGAAGAAGAAATAAAAAGGAGGGAATTTATAATGGGACTGTTTGATAAAAAGAATTGTGACATTTGCGGGGAAAAGATTGGATTGCTTGGTAACCGTAAGCTTGAGGACGGGAATCTTTGTAAGGATTGTGCGAAAAAGCTTTCGCCGTTTTTCAGCGAACGCCGCCGTTCCACAGTGGATGACATTAAGCGGCAGCTTGCCTACCGTGAGGAAAACGCAAAGAGGCTGGCTGATTTTTCCCCTTCTATCACATTTGAAGGCAGCAAGAAGGTGTATATCGATCCCAGAGGAGAACGCTTTATTGTTACGGCAAGCTCCAACTGGCGCAACAGCAACCCTGACCTGATTTCTCTTTCGCAGGTGCGCAATGTGAACACCGATATCAAGGAAAACAGGGAAGAAATCTTATATGAGGATTCCGAAGGGAATGAGAGAAGCTATGTGCCGCCCCGTTATGAGTATGAATATGCCTTTTATGTAACGATTATGGTGGATTCCCCTTGGTTTGATGAAATCAAGCTGGAGCTGAGTGCAGGGAAACGCCCCGAAAATCCGCATACAGAGCTTTACCATGAATATGAACGCAGAATGTATGAGTTGGCAGATATTCTGATGCGCAGAGAGAGCCGAGGCGGTGCGTATAACGGCGGCATGAACAGAGGCGGCTACAATGATGGCATGAACAGAGGCGGTTATAACGACGGCATGAACAGAGGCGGCTACAACGATGGCATGAACAGAGGCGGCTACAATGCCGGCATGGTCGGTGGCGTATATGTCGGCGGCGGAGACAGAAACGGTGTATATGTTGACAGTATGCAGGCGACGCGTCCCGCCGGTATGCAAAGAGATGCGTATCAGGACCGCAATAGAAATGCCGCACCTGACTTCCGGCAGAGTGAGGAATGGTTCTGCCCCTCCTGCGGTGCGCAGAACAACGGCAAATTCTGTAACAATTGTGGCGGCATGAAGCCGATGAGACAGATGGGCTGTGCAAACTGCGGCTGGAGGGCTGCAGAAGGGCAGGGGTTGCCGAGATTCTGCCCGGAATGCGGCAAGCCTTTGTCTTAATAAAATGAAGGGCGATAAGCGTCTGCGAAAGACGGCGGCAATTTTTGCGATACTTTCGGTGGTTTTGGGTGGCTGTGTGGGAGAAAAGAAACATACAGCGGAGGAGCTGAAAATCATTTCGACCTGCTGCGGACATATGTCTTGGACAATGAGCTATTCGTTTTACTTTGCAAAGGTGGATGACGAATGGCAGTTTTCCGCAAGCTGCTTTGTCGAGAATGAGGATGAGGATCGGCTGGAGCTGGAGAACCAACCGATTACCGAGGAGGAGGCGCAGGAGCTTTTGCGTATCGTTCGGGAGCAAGACCTCATCGAAAGTATACGGAAGTATCGAAAGCCGTATTGGAGGAAATTTATACAGGTTTTGGATGAGACGACATATTCCACCATGCTTCGCTTTGCGGATGGAACGGAATATCATGCAGAGAAAAGCGTTGGGCCGGAGATAGAAGCTTTTTGCTACCGTCTTGCAGACAAATACAAGGAGGCAGGCAGCACCGAGGCGATAGAGGAATGAGATATGCTGCGGTGCCTTGAGGATGGATGAAAGAAAGGAGCCTATTATGCAGAGTTTGCAGGAATATAAATGCCCTTGCTGTGGCGGCGCAATAGCATTTGACAGCACGCTCCAGAAGATGAAGTGTCCTTACTGTGACACGGAATTTGAAATGGACGCACTGAAAGGCTATGACGAGGAGCTGCAGGGCGAACAAACAGATAAAATGGAATGGGAAACGCCTTCCAGCGACAACTGGGCGGAGGGCGAAGCTGACGGACTGCGTACTTATGTATGTAAGTCCTGCGGCGGCGAAATTGTGGGCGATGAAAACACGGCGGCAACCTCTTGCCCCTTCTGCGGCAACCCCGTGGTTATGATGGGACAATTTTCGGGTGCGCTGAAGCCGGATGTTTTGATTCCCTTTAAGCTGGATAAGAAGGCGGCGAAGGAAGGCTTGAAACGTCATTTGTCCGGCAAACGATTGCTGCCGAAGATTTTTAAGGATCAGAATCATATTGATGAGATTAAGGGGATTTATGTTCCCTTCTGGCTGTTTGATACCGATGTTGAGGCGCAGGTGCGTTACCGTGCGACCACTGTTTCCGCATGGAGTGACAGTGATTATAATTATACGGAGACCAGCTTCTATATGGTACACAGAGGCGGCAGTGTCGGCTTTGAGCATGTTCCGGTGGATGGCTCCTCCAAAATGGCAGATGATTTGATGGAATCCATCGAGCCGTATGATTTTTCCGAGGCAGTGGATTTCCGCACAGCTTACCTTGCGGGGTATTTGGCGGATAAATATGATGTGACTGTGGAGGAAAGCATTGAGCGTGCCAATCAGCGTGTAAAACGCTCTACGGAGGAGGCTTTTGCCGGAACCGTAAAGGGATATGCAACCGTTGAGGCGGAGAACAGCAGTGTGCAGCTGCACGGCGGCAGGGCGAGATATGCACTGTATCCCGTATGGCTTTTGAATACAACGTGGAAGGGCAACAAATACACCTTTGCCATGAACGGTCAGACCGGAAAATTTGTCGGGGATTTGCCTGTGGATAAGGCGGCGGCAAAACGCTTGACGGCAATATTGACAGTGATTTTCTCGATTGTTGCCTATGGTGGTGCATGGCTTTTGCATTTGGTTGGACTGTTCTAAGGAGGGAGACATAATGAAAAAGAAAATATTGGGTGTTCTGTTTTCCCTTATCCTTTGCCTTTGTGCAGCGGTTCCCGCTTTTGCCGAAACGGAGGGCTTTGCAAGCGAATATCTGCGTGTGCAGGATTTGGCGGAGCTTCTTACCGAGGACCAAGAGGCAGCACTGTTAGACAAGGTAAACGAGATTAGTGAACGACAGAAAATGGATATTGTCATATTGACGGTGGACTCTCTGGAGGGAGAACCCGTTCAGGATTTTGCCGATGATTTTTATGATTATTGCGAATTTGGCTATGGCGAGGACAGAGACGGGCTTCTGCTGCTGATTAGCATGGAGGAACGGGATTGCTACATATCCACCTGCGGCTATGGCATTACGGCATTTACGGATTTTGGCATTGATTATATCTGCCAGGAAATCGTCGGCGATTTGGGTGATGAAAATTATGCGGCAGCCTTTGATACCTATGCAAACCTTTGTGATGACTTTATTACACAGGCGAGAGAGGGTAAGCCTTTTGACAAGGGCAGTTTGCCGAAGGAACCGCTTGCTTGGTTCTGGATTCCCGTTTCGATTGGGTTTGGCTTTGTGGTGGCGCTGATTGTGGTTGGTGTGATGAAAAGCCAGCTTAAGACTGTACGCTTCCAAGCGGCAGCGGGCGACTATATGAAGAAGGGCAGTCTGGATGTCAGAGAAAAACGGGATATGTTCCTGTATAGCAATGTTTCCCGCACAGCGAAGCCGAAGGATAATGATTCCGGCGGCAGCAGCACACATACCTCCTCCTCCGGCACAACCCATGGCGGCGGCGGCTCAAAATTCTAAGATATATTTGATAAAAAAAGCTTGCAGAATGGTCCCCCCTTTCTGTGTAATAAAAAAAGCAAAACACTGCAATTTCGGTGTTTTGCTTTTTTATTTGGAAGGCTGCTTAAAAATAGCTTGGCTCCTCCCAAAGGATTACCTTGCCTGCGGCAATGGATTTTTTCACATCAATCAAGCGTTGGTTACGGCTGCCGCAAAAACGCAGCTCCAAGGAGCGTTCTGCCAGAAGAAACGGCCCATCCACAAGCACATCGGTTTCCTTGAGCAGTGACAGCTTTTCGGCATCGTTTTCCTGCCAGAGTGCCTCCCAGGTGTAGCCGGTATAGGTCCAGACATTCAAGCCGATTTTGTGGGCGCCCTCTGCCAAGGCAAGACAGGGAACGGGCTGCAAAAAGGGATCGCCGCCCGAAAGGGTAATGCCATCCAGAAGGGGATTTTCCGCTGCTGCCGCAAGGATATCCTCTGTATCCGCCCAAGAGCCGCCGTTGATGTCATGCGTTTGGGGGTTATGGCAGCCGGGGCAGTTATGCAGGCAGCCCTGTGTAAATATGGTAAGACGCAGACCGGGGCCGTCCACGATGGAATCCCCGGTTACGCCGCTGAGACTGATTCTCATGCTATCAATCCTTTGCTTCTAATTTCACTTCGGTTACAACGGAATGCTTTACTCTATCCCGCACCTCTGCACGCTTTGCGTTGTTGAAACGATCCAAGGTGCCTACCAGATAGCCTGTGATACGGCGGATTCTCTGGAAGCCGTATTCGCCATCGGTTTCACTTCTGCCGCATTTGGGGCAGGTGTCGCCGATAATGCCGTTATAGCCGCAGACGGGATCACGGTCAACGGGATGGTTGATGGAGCCGTAGCCAATGCCCTGTGCCTTCATGTAGCGGATGACCTTTTCAAAGGCATCCAGATTTGTGCTGGGATCGCCATCCAGCTCGATATAGGTAATATGTCCTGCGTTGGTCAGTGCGTGATAAGGCGCCTCAAGCTGAATCTTCTTATAGGCACTGATGGGGTAATAAACAGGAATATGGAAGCTGTTGGTGTAATATTCTCTATCGGTTACGCCCTCAATGGAGCCGAAGCGTTCCTTATCCATGCGGACAAAGCGGCCGGAAAGACCCTCCGCAGGGGTTGCCAAAAGCGTGAAGTTCATGTGTGTTTTCTGAGACAAATCATCCATGCGTTTTCTCATGTGACCGACGATATCCAGACCGAGATTCTGTGCAACCTCGCTTTCGCCATGGTGCATGCCCAGAAGTGCCTTCAAAGCCTCTGCCAGACCGATGAAGCCGACGGAAAGTGTGCCATGCTTCAGCACCTCTCTGACCTCATCATCATAATTCAGCTTTTCGCTGTCAATCCAAACACCCTCGCCCATCAGGAAGGGGTAGTTATGCACCTTTTTCTTTGCCTGAATTTCAAAACGCTCCAAGAGCTGTTCAACCACCAAATCAATTTTTCTGTCCAGCTCGGAGAAGAACCAATCAATGTTCTTGTTTGCCAGAATGGCAATGCGGGGCAGGTTGATGGAGGTAAAGCTGAGGTTGCCTCTGCCCAGTGTGATTTCACGCGCGGGATCGTTTACGTTACCGATTACACGGGTGCGGCAGCCCATATAGGCGATTTCTGTTTCGGGCTGTCCTTCCTTATAATATTTCAGATTATAGGGTGCATCCTGGAAGGAGAAGTTGGGGAACAGACGCTTTGCGCTGACACGGCAGGCCAGCTTGAACAGGTCATAGTTGGGCTCGCCGGGGTTGAAATTTATGCCTTCCTTGACACGGAAAATCTGAATGGGGAAGATGGCGGTTTCGCCGTTGCCCAGACCTGCCTCTGTAACCAAAAGCATATTTTTCATTACCATGCGACCCTCTGTGGAGGTATCCATACCATAGTTGATGGAGGAGAAGGGGGTTTGCGCACCTGCACGGCTGTGCATGGTGTTGAGGTTATGCAAAAGGGCCTCCATTGCCTGATAGGTTGCTTTATCGGTCTCCTCGGTTGCTTTTTTCGCAGAGAAGGACTGGATTTTATCCAGAATTTCCGCAGGAACGCCTGCCTCCAAAAGCAGCTCCTTTTCTCTTTCGGTGTATGCCTGAGAGCCATCCAGTGTAGGAATCAGATTTTCTTTGGTCAATGTTTGGAAGATACCCTTTGTTTTTTCTGCGTGTGCGGCACTATCCATGACCTCAACCAAGGCGTTCAGATTGGATTGATAGCGTTTTTTATAGGTTTTTGCAACGCCGGGTGCCAGACCATAATCGAAGTTTGCGATAGACTGACCGCCATGCTGATCGTTCTGGTTGGACTGGATGGCAATACAAGCCAAGGAGGCATAGCTGGCAATATCGTTTGGCTCTCTCAGCACACCATGGCCTGTGGAAAAGCCATCATGGAACAGCTTGATTAAATCAATCTGGCAGCAGGTGGTTGTCAGGGTATAGAAATCCAAATCGTGAATATGGATATCCCCGTTTCTGTGTGCCTCGGAATGTGCGGGGTTCAGCACATAGCTTTCATAGAAATGCTTTGCACCCTCAGAGCCGTATTTCAGCATGGAGCCCATGGCGGTGTTGCCGTCGATATTCGCATTTTCACGCTTGATATCACTGTCTGTTGCATCCTTATAGGTAATATCCTCAAAGGTTTTCATCAGTCTGTCATTCATGTTTCTGACTCTGGTGCGTTCTGCACGATAGAGGATGTATGCCTTGGCAGTGCGCACATGGCCGTGGTTAATCAGCACACGCTCTACGGTATCCTGAATCTGCTCTACGGTAGGGGCATCAATATGATTTTCTTCAAAAATATCGGAAACCTCCTGTGCGAGTGCAAGGCAGGCTGCATAGTCCTTTTTGCCGATGGTTGCCGCAAAGGCTTTTTCGATGGCACTGGCGATTTTGTTGATATCAAAATGTACGGTGCGCCCGTCTCGTTTGGTTATGGTTGTAATCATAATCCTTCCCTCTTTTCGTTTTTTCTGATTTTTTATGAAATGAATTTGTTTTGGAACAAACACAATATATAGACTATATGTAAAATAGCAAGCATATATATTGTATGGTATTCGCAGAAACTCGTCAAGGGGAACAGAGTGAAAAAGATGAATTTAAACAGATTGCCGAAAGTAAGCCTGTGGACAGACTTTTTTCGCATAAAATTAAGAAAGATTACCAAAAAAGGAGAGAGAAATGATGAAATGGGAACGGTTTTCCTGCTTACAGGAGAAGGAGGTTATCAATATCTGCGACGGAAGGCGCTTGGGCTGTGTGTGCGATTTGGAGCTGGATGAGGCATCGGGGAGGATTTGCACAATCATCATTCCGGAGGGCAGCAGCAAATGGAACCTCTTTGGGAAGGAGCGGGCATATTTTGTGCCATGGCAGTGTATTCGCCGCATTGGCGATGATATTATTTTGGTGGAGGTGGATGGGGAGGAAATTCTGAGAACAGAGGGGGATTAAAGCTCGGAAATGGTTTGTCGAAAAAGGAAAAATATGCTGCACTGAATATATGGATTATCGCTCGCGGCTCAGTCACTCTCTGAAAAGGGGGTGATGCT
Source organism: uncultured Anaerotignum sp. (assembly GCF_934277605.1). Taxonomy (GTDB): domain Bacteria; phylum Bacillota; class Clostridia; order Lachnospirales; family Anaerotignaceae; genus Anaerotignum_A. Next base: position 22,830 of record NZ_CAKQVD010000007.1, on the reverse strand, counting down.
ATGAATTGTGTTACATATTCGGATTTGATTCAATTCGGTATGCTCATGATAGCTATTATCGCCCTGTGTAAAAACAGGGGATAAATAAAAAATGACCGCCTAACAGAAGTTAGACGGTCACTCAAAAGCTTTTTGGACTGACCGCCCTTCCCAAAGCGGTAATCCTTTCTTATTGCTATCATAGCACAAAGAGTCCAAAAAATCAATCGCAAGCTATGTGTTTTCGGTAAGAAGAAACGATTTTACGGCGGTTATGGATGTTGACCTGCGGCAAAATCTCCATTATACTGAGGGGTAAGATTTCTATGGCAACGAATGAAGGAGGAAACGGCTTTGAAATGTCCTTTTTGCAATTATAATGATACGAAGGTAATTGATTCTCGTGGACAGGAGGATAATTCCGTGATTCGCCGCCGCCGTCTTTGCGAAAGCTGCGGCAAGCGCTTTACAACCTATGAGAGAATTGACATGATTCCCATTACAGTGATTAAAAATGACGGAACGAGAGAAATTTTCGACAAAACGAAAATTATCAGCGGCGTGATGAAATCCTGCAACAAGCGGCCTGTTACGGCACAGCAGATTCAGGAGCTTGCGGATGACATCGAAAATACGCTGATGGGCTTGGGCGAAAGAGAAGTGGAGAGCAAGCAGATTGGCAACATGGTTATGGATCGGCTGAAGGAGGTAGATGAGGTGGCGTATGTACGCTTTGCCTCGGTTTACCGACAATTTAAAGACATCAATACCTTTATTGATGAGCTGGAAAAGCTGCTTGTGGAAAAGAAGAAGGGATGATTTATATGGCAGAGGCGCAGACAAAGGCACTGTTTACCTGCACAGAGGCGGGCTATGAGGCGGCTTTATCCATCATGGAGCTTTACCGCAGAGGCGGAATGCAGGCTTTTTTCTATGGCATTGCGGCAGAGGCGGACTTGATTTCCTTGGGGGAAACAAACGGAATGACACATATTCTGCATTTTGTGGATGCGGAAAACATCAAGCTGGTCAGCATTGCGGATGAAATGGGCGGCTTTACGGTGGACATCAGCATCAATGATTTGATTTTGCCGAAATAAAGCCTTTTGCTCCGCCAAAAAAGAAAAACAAAAGCAAGACAGGCAAGAAATTCCAAAATACCTCATAGGATAGGAGTGTAACAAGAATGCTTTTATCTGAAGGAGGTATTTTATTATGTGTGGATTTGGTTGTGGGAACGAAAGCATCATTTGGATTCTGATTCTGCTGTGCTGCTGTGGGAACAATGACGGCTGCGGCAACTGGGGCGACAACAGCTCTTGGATCTGGATTCTGATTCTGCTGTGCTGCTGCGGCAACAATAACAACAGCATCGGCAACAGCTGCGGCTGCTGATAACCCGACAGAAAGGCTGTTTATCAGCAGCGGAAGGGTTCGGGAAACGAACGGTCTTTTGTTTCAACAAGTCGAAACCCGGTTCGGCTTAATATTCCGAGGCTCCCGTATTTTGCGGGAGCCTGTCTGATTTTGCGGAGAAAAAAGAAAGCAATTCTCACCTTTCCTTTTACAATAAAAGGAGAGGTGATTTTTTTATGTGGATGAAACGAAAGAAGGAGGCCCGCCTTTTGCTTTGGATTGAGGCGGAGCGGGAGCGGCTTTCCGCACGGGCGTATGCACAGGAGGATGCCTTTTTGCAGGCTTTTTTTGCACAATGCGTGGAGAGTACCTCTGCGGATGCGCAGGAGGTTTTTTTGGAAACGCCGCTGACGTATAATTATTTTCGGGAGAACCTGGAGCGTGTGGAGGAGGAAACGGTTTCTCGGTTTTTCAAGCTGGCGGCCATCCATCACACCATTCGCATTGTGCGCCGCAGAAGAAAGGAGCTTCACTGGGAGGAAATGCAAACGGCCTTGGCAGAGGTTTATCTTTTAAACGAGCAGGAGCGGAGATTGGCGGAGCTGTTCTATCATTGTGCGGAGCTGTACCAAAGCGGCTTTCAAGAGCTGTTTCACAAAACAACGGCACGCTATTTGTTCGGCGACCGCACGTTATCGGGTTTTTCCTTCGCATTTATCGGGAATTTCTGGTATAATTCTTATAGTAGTTTTATGGGCTCCTTTACGGGCTATGTTCCCTTTCATATTCGCTTGAAACGGGCGCAATAGAGCCGAGCGGAGCAGTGCGGGGGAGGAACGGCAATGGCAAACAAATGGACAGAAGAACAGAGACAGGCGATGGATGCCAGGGACAGCGACCTGCTGATTGCGGCGGCGGCGGGCAGCGGCAAAACGGCGGTTTTGGTGGAACGCATTATCAGAAAGCTTTTGCGGGATGGGCAGGAGATTGACCGCCTGCTTGTTGTGACATTTACCAATGCGGCGGCATCGGAAATGCGGCAGAGAATCGGTGCCGCCATTGCAAAGGAGCTGGAGGAAGCCCCGCAGGATTTGCATTTGCAAAACCAGATGGCTTTTTTGCCACGGGCGGATATTAAGACCATTCATGCCTTTTGCCTGCAAGTGATTCGGGAATATTATCATTTGCTGGAGATTGACCCCAAGGTGCGCACGGCAGATCCTGCGGAAATCAAGCTGCTGCAAAAGGAGGTTTTGGAGGATTTATTTGAAACGCTTTATGCCGCAGAGGACAGCCAGTGGTTTTTTGATTTATTGGAAACCTTTTCCTCCTCTACAAAGGATACGCCGCTGAAGGAATTGGTTATGCAGATTTATACCTTTGCGGAGAGCAGCCCGAACCCCAAACGGCTGCTGCGGGAGATGACGGAGAGCCTTTTTCTTGCCGAGGGAGAAACGGTGGATGCGTGCCTGTGGTTTCCGCTCATTCGCCAAGGTGCAGAAACGACTGCGGAATATGCCTTTTATCAACTGAAAAAGGCGTGGCTGATGGCAGATGAAGGCGAATTTGGCGGCTATCATAAGCTGCTGAAAAACGAGGTGGCGGCGGTGGAGGGCTTTGCGGCGGCCCTGCAAAAAAGCTATGCCGAGTGGCGTTTGGCATATTTGATGATTGATTTTGCCCGATTGCCTGCCTATCGTGGAGAGGAGAAGGAAACGGCGGAGCGGATTAAGCTGCTGCGCAACGAGGCGAAGGATGCCCTCAAGAAATTGCAGGAGAGCCTGTTTGCTTACAGCCCCGAAATGCAGGCGGACTTGGTGCGGCGGATGTATCCCGTTGCAAAGGGGCTTGCCAAGCTGACGGGCCTGTTTATGGATGCCTTTGCGGCGGCAAAGAGAGAAAAAAACATCATTGATTTCCATGATTATGAGCAGTTTGCCCTGCAAATTCTGGTAAACGAGGATGGCACGCCGACAGCGGCGGCGGCAGAGCTGCGGCAGAGATATGATGAAATTATGATTGACGAATATCAAGACAGCAATCCGGTGCAGGAACGGATTTTGTCTGCGGTTTCGGGCGAGACGGAGGGGCGGAACAATCGCTTTATGGTGGGCGATGTGAAGCAGAGCATTTATCGGTTCCGCCAAGCCATGCCGGAGCTGTTTCAAGAAAAGTATCGGCGCTATCCTGCGGAAACGGGGCAGAAGGAGCGGAAAATTGTGCTTTCCAAAAACTTCCGCAGTCGAAAAAATGTGCTGGATGGTGTGAATTTTATATTCCGACAAATCATGCAGAAGGATTTTGGGGGGATTGTTTATGATGAGGCGGCGGCCCTGCACGCAGGCAGAAGCTTTCCGGAGCCGGAGCGGGAGCAAAGCGGTGCAAATGAGCTGCTTTTGATTGCAACGGCAGAGGCAGAGGATTCCGAGCTGACTGAGGAGCTGAAGGAGCTGGACAGGCGGCAGGTGGAGGCAACCGCCATTGCCGCAAGGATTCGCAGGCTGATGGAAAGCGGCTATCAGGTGTTGGACAAGGAGACAGAGTGTTATCGCCCCCTGCGCTATGGAGATATTGCGATTTTGCTACGCTCGATGAAAAACTGGAGCAGTGTGCTGGATGATGTGTTCGGCAGGGCGGGAATCCCTTATTATGCGGAAACGGCAGAGGGCTATTTTGAGGTGCCTGAGGTGGAAACCATGCTGAACCTACTGCGGCTTTTGGATAATCCCAGACAGGATATTCCCCTGCTTTCTGTTTTACATTCCCCGATTTACAGCCTTTCCGCAGATGAGCTGATGCAGATTCGCCTGATGGGCGGCAAGGGGGCTTATTATGATTGCTTGCGGCTATATTTGCAGGAGGGCGAAAATGCGGATTTGCGTGAGCGGCTTTCTGCCTTTGCCGCAGATTTGGCACATTGGCGGGCAGAGGTACGCAATTTTTCCTTGCAGGAATTGCTGCGGCTGCTGTATCGGGAAACAGGCTATTATGATTATTTGAGCGTGACGGCAGGCGGTGCGCTGCGGCAGGCGAATTTGCGGCTTTTGCTGGAAAAGGCAGAGCAATATGAAAAGGGCAGCCATAAGGGCTTATTCTATTTCATTCGCTATGTGGAGGATATGAAAACGGCGGAGGCAGAAACGGCTTCTGCGAAGTTGCCTGCCGAGAACGAGGAACGGATGCAGGTGATGACGATTCACAAGAGCAAGGGCTTGGAATTTCCTGTGGTTTTTGTTGCGGATATGGGCAAGACCTTTAATGAGATGGATGTGCGAAATGCGGTGCTGCTGCATCAAAAATGGGGCTGCGGCATGGATTTTACGGATATTGAAAAGAGGGTTTCCTATCATACCCTGGCAAAGCGTGCCTTGGCGGAGGCACTGAAGGAGGAGAACCTTGCGGAAGAAATGCGTGTGCTTTATGTGGCACTGACACGCGCGAAGGAAAAGCTGATTTTGACGGGAACGGTGAAGGATTTGGAAAAGGCGTTTTTGAAGTGGGGCAGTACGGCAGACTGCGATACCACGCTTTTGCCTGCCTCCCGTTTGCGCAGGGCAAGAAGCTATCTGGATTGGGTTATGCCTGCCTATCTGCGCCACCCTGCAAGAAAGCCGCTTGCGGCGGAGTGGGAGATTCCTGAGCGGTTTCTTTTTCCTGCGGAGGAATCCGAATGGCAGTTTACCTGCTTGACGAAGGAGGAGGCCCTGCGGGAAGCGGCACAGGAGGAACGGCTTGCCGAGGAGCAGCGGGAGCTTTTTGCAAACCGAGAAAGTCCTGCGGCATTGACGGACGAGGGGCAGGAGGTTTTTCGGGTTTTAAGCTGGCAATATCCGCATGGCAGAGAGACGAAGCTGCCTGCGAAGCTTTCCATTTCGGAAATCAAGCGGAAATATCAAGAGGAAATGACGGGAGAAATCGTTACCCCTGCGTATCGGGAAATGAAGCTGCCTGATTTTGCACAGAGGGGCAGGCTGAGCAGTGCCCAAATGGGTACGGCGATGCACACCTTCATGGAGGAGGCGGATTTCCGTAGGGAATACACATGGGCAGAGATAGAGGCCTTGACGGCGGAGTTGGTGCAAAGGGGAAGGCTGACGGCAGAGGAAGGAAAATATCTCAGGAAAAAAGAGCTGCTGCAATTTTTTACATCCACATTGGCAAAGCGTATGCGTGCGGCGGAGCGTATCGAAAAGGAGCGTCCGTTTTCTGTGCTGCTGCAGCCGAAGGAGCTGTTTTTTGGGGCGGAATATGAGGATGTGACGGATGAGATTTTGGTAAACGGTATCATTGACTGCTTTTTTATCGAAAACAACAGCGGTGTTTTGATTGATTACAAGAGTGACCGCATTACGGATGAAAGGGAATTGAAGGAGAGATACCGTATCCAGCTGGGGCTTTACCGAATGGCTTTGGAACGAGCCTTGGGGATTGCTGTGCGGGAAACCTATCTTTATTCCTTTGCAATGGGAAAAGCAATTCCTTTGGAGGAAGAAAAATAAAAAAAGAACGAAAAAAAGTGAGTCTGACGACTCACTTTTTTGCTTAAGTAAAAATTATTCAGCTTTGATTGCACCTGTAGGACAAGCACCTTCACATGCACCACAGTCGATGCATTCTGCAGCGTTGATAACGTAAACGCCGCCGTCTTCTTTAATGCAACCTGTGGGGCAGCCGCCTGCGCAAGCGCCACAACCGATGCATTCGGGACCGATTTTATGAGCCATTGGAAACACCTCCTTCTTCTTTTTACAAGCCTATTTTATCGCAGAACTATGTAATTTGCAAGGTATATTTCATGTTTTTATGAGAAAAAGCTATCAAAAGCCGGAAAATAAAGGATTTTTCGGAAAAGAAGAAGGGACGGATGCCTGTATTTTTTCCTTTTGGGGCGCATGAATGGGGGAGGCTCTGCCTATTTTGCATGAAACTGCGATTTCTTTTGCGGATGAGGGAAGGAAATCTTGACAAGTGCAGTAGGATTGTATACAATTCTAACAGATTTAGTTGCAAATCATTTGCAACAAGGAAATGCGCAGGATGGTGGAGAAGCGATGAAAAAGAAAGGCTTTATGCTGTTTTTGCTGTTTGCGCTGTTTTTTACGGCGTGCGGCACAGAAAAAAATAAAACAGAAGGGACAAATCGGCTGACGGTGGTAACCAGCTTTTATCCCGTTTATCTTTTGGCACAGGAGGTTGTGCAGGGAGCAGAGGGGATTCGGCTGGAAAACATGGCACAGCCGCAGACGGGCTGTCTGCATGATTATGAGCTTTCCGTTTCCGATATGAAGCTTTTGGAGCAGGCGGATGTGTTTATCATCAACGGCGGCGGCATGGAAGGCTTTCTGGAGCAGGCGTTGGAGCGTTATCCCGATTTGGTGGTTGTGGATACCTCGGAGGGCATTTCTCTTTTGGAGGAGGAGCACCATCATCATGCGGACGAGGAAGCGCATACGGATGAGGAGGAAGAAGGCAATTCTCACATTTGGCTTTCTCCTGCGAGAGCCGCAAGGCAAGCGGCAAGGATTGCGGAGGCCTTGGGGGCACTGGATGCGGCGGAAAAGGAGATTTTTGACCGAAATGCAACAGCCTTTGCAGCCGAAGCAGATGCACTTTTGCGGGAGGCGGCAGAGGTTGGAATCCCGCAGGATACAGCGGCAGAGGTGTTCCATGAGGGCTTTGCATATTTTACGGAGCTGTTCCGAATGGAAGCGGTGTGCGGCATTTTTGTGGACGAATATCAGGTGCCTTCTGCGAAGGAGCTGACGGAAGCGGCAGATGAGGCGAAGCGGCACAACATTCGGTTCTTTTTGTCGGCGGCAGATGACGGGAGGATTTATGCCGAAACCTTGGCGAGAGAAACGGGAGCGGACGTTACGGTTTTGGATCCCTTGACAACGACGGCGGAGGGGAATCCTTCCTATATAGAGCGAATGAGAAAAAACATTGAGACGATGGCACAGCATTGGAAGGAGGCTGCAAAATGAGCAACCACAACAGCTGCGGACTTTGCAGCATAGAAATGAAGAATATCAATGTGACAAGCGGAGGGGATACGCTATTGGAAAACATCAATCTGACCTTCCATTGTGGCGAGCTGACGGCATTGATTGGGAAAAACGGCGCAGGCAAGACCACTCTTTTGCGTACCCTTTTGGGAGAGCGGCAGTATAAAGGAAGTATCTCCTTCACAGACCATCATGGTGTTGTGATGCCGGTTCCTCGGATTGGCTATGTGCCGCAGCATTTGGATTTTGACAAGAGCATGCCCATTTCCGTTTCGGATTTTATTGCGGCGGCGAAGGGCGGCAGTCCTGTTTGGTTTGGCAAGAAGAAAAAAATGCAGACACACATCAAAGAAATTTTGGAGGATATGGAGTGTGGCTATTTGGCGGAACGCAGACTGGGTGCGCTCAGCGGCGGCGAGCTGCAGCGGGTGCTGTTGGCATTGGCCACGGATCCCGTTCCGGATTTACTGGTTTTGGATGAGCCTGTTTCCGGTGTGGATATGGCAGGGCTTGATTTGTTTTATAAAAGAGTGACGGAGCTGCGGGATCGACAGCACATGGCGATTCTTCTGGTTTCGCATGACTTGGGCTTGATTCGCAAATATGCAGACCGTGTGGTTTTGCTCGACAAAACCGTTGTGGCACAGGGCGATGCGGATGAGGTCTTTGCAACAGATGCCTTTCGGGAGGCATTTGGGTTTTCCTTTGGGGAGGTGGCAAGGGGATGAACGGGCTTTTGGAGATGATTCCCATGTTTCAATATGATTTTATGCGGCATGCCTTTTTGGCGGCTGTGCTGATTGCGCCGTTATTTGCATTATTGGGCACGATGGCGGTCAACAATAAAATGGCGTTTTTTTCGGATGCCTTGGGGCATAGCGCCTTTACGGGCATTGGCTTGGGCGTTTTGCTTGGGATGCGGGACCCTCTGCTTGCCATGCTTGCCTTTGGGATTTTTTTGGGCCTGGTGATAACGAAGGTAAAATCTGCAAACATGGTTTCCTCGGATACGGTTATCAGCGTATTTTCCTCTGCGGCAATGGCGTTGGGGATTGTGATTCTTTCCGCCAGCGGCGGCTTTGCAAAATATTCCTCTTATCTAATCGGCGATATTCTGACGGTGGGAGAAAAGGATTTATGGACGATTGGGCTTGTGCTGGTGGGGGCATATTTTTTGTGGGCTTTGTTATATAACCAACTGCTTTTGCTGAGCGTCAATCGTTCCTTGGCGGCAAGCCGTGGTGTGCGTGTCATGCTTGTGGAAAACGTATTTGTGATGATGGTTGCGGTTGCGGTTATGGTTTCGATTCGGTGGGTTGGGATTTTGATGATTAACTCTCTGCTGATTTTGCCTGCGGCGGCGGCAAGAAACATTACCTCCTCTGCCGGAAGCTATCATTGGACGGCGACTGTGTTTGGCCTGCTTTCTTCCGTTGTGGGCTTAGGGGTTTCCTATTCCTGCGGCACCTCTGCGGGTGCAACGATGGTGCTGACGGCGGCAGTGCTGTTTTTCCTGACATATTTTATCGGAAAAAGTCGAAAATAAAGTTGAGCTTTGGCGAAGAATGTGGTATCTTATCTCTGATTGGAACGAAACTGACCGAAAGGAGACAGAAGGATGCATATAAAATACAACACAAAGGGCACCTGTGCCGTACGCATTGAATTTGATGTGGAGGACGGCCTTGTGAAGAATATCAGCTTTTTGGGCGGCTGCGACGGCAACCACAAGGGGCTTGCTGCCTTGGCAGAGGGGATGACCCCTGAGGAGGCGGCAGGCAAGCTCAAGGGGATTACCTGCGGCAGAAGAACCACAAGCTGTCCCGACCAGTTGGCGGTGGCACTGGAGGATTTTATGAAAAAACAGTGAAAAATTCCCTAAAAATGAAAAATTGAACCGAAAAAAACAGCAAAAAGCCTGAAAATATCGGGCTTGGAAGGATTTTTGGTTGACAAGAAAGGGACCTTGTGCTATTCTATATTGGAAGACGCAGGTCTTTTTTTTGTGTGCTGAGATATTCTCGGCAGACAAACCATTAAGTAAACAACACATCATCAGAGACGGAGGTGAAAACCTTGAGAACAAGAATTACCTTGGCTTGCACAGAGTGCAAACAGAGAAACTACAGCACAACTAAGGACAAAAAAGTTATGCCTGACAGAATGGAAATCAAAAAGTATTGTAAATTCTGCAAATCTCACACACTGCACAAAGAAACAAAATAATTGAGGTGTGAGACATTCCGTAGTTAAGGAGTGAACGTATTGGAAGAAAAAAACATCACAAACCAAACGAACGAAGTGAAGCAAACAAAGCCAGCTCCTCAGGCAAAAGCAAAAAAGAAAGACAATGACAAAGATACTTTTTCGGACTACAAAGCAGAGTTCAAAAAGATTGTGTGGCCTACACGCACCGAAGTTGTGAAGAAAACAGCAACTGTTATTGTCACATCCTTTATCATTGGCGTCATTATTTTCTGCATGGACACGGTGTTTACAGCCGGTTACAGTGCAATCATCGGTCTTTTAGGTTAATAAAGGGAATCAAATAGAAAAAGGATGGTTTAAAATGTCTGAAGAAATCAATAAAGCTGAGGAAACACAGGTTGTACCCGAAGAAGAAAGCATGGTATCCGAAGAAACAAGAATCGTTTCCGACGAGGCCAGATGGTACGTTGTTCATACCTACAGCGGCTATGAAAACAAGGTTAAGGCCAACATTGAAAAAACAGTGGAAAACAGAGGCATGCAGGATCAGATTTTTGAGGTCAGCGTTCCCCTGCAGGATGTTGTTGAAATGAAGGATGGCCGCAAGAAAACCGTACAGCGTAAAGTTTTCCCCGGTTATGTACTGCTGAATATGATCATGAATGACGAGACATGGTATGTCGTTCGTAACACAAGAGGCGTAACAAGCTTCGTTGGTCCGGGCTCCAAACCCGTTCCCCTGACAGACGCAGAAGTGCGTGCGATGGGCATCGGCGGCGAGGTGGAAAATCTGGATGTAGAAGTTGGCGACACTGTTCGCGTTGCTACAGGTCCTTTTGCGGAATCTGTTGGTCAGATCCAGGAGATCAATGCCAATAAGAAGACATTGGTCGTAAGTCTTTCCATCTTTGGCAGAGAGACACCGGTAGAGCTTGATTTCGCTCAGATTGATAAGCTGTAAAAAAGCTTACACATTTTTTAGTTAATTGTTTGTTAAACGGCAGGAAATTCTGCCGAGTGGGAGGGAAAATCCCCGCTAATTACCACATTTATAGGAGGTGCCATCATGGCAAAGAAAGTAACAGGTTATATTAAATTACAGATCCCCGCAGCGAAGGCAACACCCGCTCCTCCTGTTGGTCCCGCACTGGGTCAGCATGGTGTGAACATCATGGGCTTCTGCAAGGAATTCAATGAAAAAACAGCATCTCAGGCTGGTCTGATTATCCCCGTGGTTATCACAGTATATCAGGACAGAAGCTATTCTTTCGTTACAAAAACACCCCCCGCAGCAGTTCTGCTGAAAAAAGCAGCCGGCATCGAAGCAGCATCCGGCACACCTAACAAAACAAAGGTTGCAAAACTGCCCAAGGCAAAGGTAATGGAAATTGCTGAAATGAAAATGCCCGACCTGAACGCAGCAGACGTTGAAGCAGCTTACAGAATGATCTGTGGCACAGCAAGAAGTATGGGTATCGTTGTTGAAGAATAAGCCGAATTTTTAAACAGATAAATTACGGCGTATAGAGTGGGAGGGAATTCTCCCGATACTACCACATAAGGAGGTCACGAAAGTGAAAAGAGGTAAAAAATATAGCGAGGCAGCTAAGCTCGTAGATAGCACAATGCTGTATGATGCAGCAGATGCAATCGATCTGGTACAGAAAACATCTACTACAAAATTTGACGCTACAGTAGAAGCACATATTCGTTTGGGTGTTGACAGCAGACACGCTGATCAGCAGGTTCGTGGTGCCGTTGTTCTTCCTCACGGTACAGGTAAAACAGTTCGTGTATTGGTATTCGCAAAGGGTGCAAAGGCTGAAGAGGCTTTGGCAGCAGGTGCGGATTTCGTAGGCGCAGAGGATCTGATTCCTAAGATCCAGAATGAAAACTGGTTCGGTTTCGACGTTGCAGTAGCAACACCCGATATGATGGGCGTTGTTGGTCGTCTTGGTCGTGTGCTGGGTCCCAAAGGCCTGATGCCCAACCCCAAGGCAGGCACAGTAACTATGGATGTTACAAAAGCAATCAACGACATCAAGGCAGGTAAAATCGAATACCGTCTGGATAAAACAAACATCATTCATGTGCCCGTAGGCAAGGTATCCTTCGGTTCCGAAAAGCTGGGAGAAAACTTCCAGACTCTGATGAGTGCAATTATAAAAGCAAAACCCCAGGCTGCAAAAGGTCAGTACATGAAGAGCGTTGTGCTGACAACCACAATGGGCCCCGGTGTAAAAGTAAACCCTGCAAAAATTTCCGAATAATCTTTGGAAAATTCCTTGACAGGAGCTTGTTTATAGGGTAAAATGAACAAGTTGAATGAAAAACTTTATCATTGCCGTAGACAGCAGGTGCGGTTCGCTGCGTAAATCCTGCCGAGGAAAATTGCTATGAGCGTTTCAGCCTCTTTGTCTATGTGCAAAGAGGCTTTTTCAATGACAGGAAACAAAAGTAGGATTCCAAGGAGGTGTAAGGAAACAATGGCAAAAGTTGAACAGAAACAGGTAGTCGTAAACGAAATCAAAGAAAAGCTGGAAAAGGCAGCATCCGTAGTTATGGTTGATGCAAGAGGCTTGACTGTAGAACAGGACACAGCACTGAGAAAACAGCTCAGAGAAGCAGGTGTTGATTATAAAGTTTACAAAAACACAATGATGCACTTTGCAATTCAGGGTACAGAATTTGAAGGTCTGGATGAATATTTGGCAGGCCCCAGCGCATTCGCATTCTCTTATGAAGATGCAACAGCAGGCGCAAGCATTCTGAACAAAATGGCACAGGACGTTAAGGAGCTGGAATTTAAAGCAGGTGTGGTTGAAGGTGTTGTTTATGATGCAAACGGCATGAAGCAGATTGCAGACATCCCTTCCAGAGACGTTCTGCTCTCCAAACTGCTGGGCAGCTTCAAATCTCCCCTGTCTACTTTCGCACGCGTTATCGATCAGATCGCAAAGAAAGACGCAGCAGCGGAATAATTTTAGAAAAGTCCGAATTGCGTTCGGGTGCAATGCAGGCTTGTCTGCAAGAGAGGCGGAGCGTTGGACGAATGCAGCGGCATGAGCAAAGAGGGTGTGCATAGGCACAGCGATTTGCAAAACAAAGAAAACTTGAAAAAAACAAACCAATAAATATTATCGGAGGTGCTTTACAATGGCAAAACTGACAATCGAAGAAATCATCGCAGCAGTAAAAGAACTGACAGTACTGGAACTGAATGATCTGGTAAAAGCAGCAGAAGAAGAATTTGGCGTATCCGCAGCAGCAGGCGTAGCAGTAGTAGCTGGCCCCGCAGCAGGCGATGCAGCAGCAGAAAAGACAGAATTTGACGTTGAACTGACAGAAGTTGGTTCCGAAAAGATCAAAGTAATCAAGGTTGTTCGTGAAGTAACAGGTCTGGGTCTGAAAGAAGCTAAGGAAGCAGTAGACAACGCTCCCAAGGTTCTGAAAGAACAGGCTTCCAAAGAAGATGCAGAAGCAATCAAGGCTAAACTGGAAGAAGTTGGCGCTAAAGTAACACTGAAGTAATCTTCTGAAATCCTAAGAATCCTTAACATCCGCAGGAATTTTTCCTGCGGATGTTTTTTTGCTTTGCGGGTGCTTTTTGCTTTATTGAGAGAAATCCATCAAATAAAAAAGTGAAAAGCGGTTGACAGACAGGGAGAGAAGTGATAGAATAGGCTCATAAGTTAGTTAAGACTAACGGTAAAAATTATTACACATCCGAGAGAGCCATTCGGAATACATCAAAAAAATCTTTTTACATGCGAAGGATGGATATTTTATCCATCCTTTTGTATGTGCAGAAAAGGAAAGTGAGGGGTTTTTATGCTGTTGAATTGTATTGTTGCGATTGCGATTATAATGATTGCGATTTTTACGGTGAAAAAATATAAACAGAGCATGAAATATGGCTGCTGTGGTTCTGCGGACAGCGGAGCGGGCAGGCGTGTGATTGTTGCGGATCAAAATCCGGCGGATTACCCCTATTGTGCTGTTTTGGATATCCAAGGGATGACCTGTGAAAACTGTGTGCGCTATGTGGAAAATGCACTGAATGAGCAGGAGGGCATTTGGGCAGTTGCGGATTTGGAAACAAATTCTGCTTTTGTGCGGATGAAAAAGGAATATACAGATGAGCAGTTCAAAATGATTTTGCGCCCTACGGGGTATTCCTTGATCGGCGTAAGGGAGAGAAAATAAAGCGGCAAAAGAGGTGTGATGTGAGAGTTTTCCGTCACATTTTTTTGCAGAAAAAGATTTTATTTGAGAAATTTCATATAGTTATTGACAGCTAACAAAAGTTAGTCTATACTAATAATAAATTAGCTTATACTAACTTTTGCGAAATGGGAGGCGCAGTGATGAGAACGCATACAAAAACCAATCCGGAAGCGCCGATAGATTTTGAAAATTTCCGTATTCGTATGCAAAGGGAAATGATTTTGCGCAAGCTGAAGGAAGGCGGCTATCGTGTCACAAAGCAGAGAATTGCGGTGATTGATATTATTTTGGAAAACGATTGCGGCAGCTGCAAGGAGATTTTATATAAAACCTCAAAGGGAAACAGAAAAATCGGAACGGCTACGGTGTATCGCACGCTGAATATGCTGGAGGAAATCGGCGCAATCAACCGCAGGAATGTGTATAAATTTTCTGAGCAGACGGAGCCTGCCGATATGCGAACAGTGATGGTAACACTGGAGGACGGCGGAAGGCTGCATTTGGATGCGGCGGAGTGGAACAGGGTGCTGCAAGCCGGATTGCGTGACTGCGGATATTTGAAGAATGAACGGGTGGTTTCGGTAAGAAAAGTCTATTCGGCGGATGCAAACTGATTAAAAAATTTCAATAAAGCCTGTTATACTTGGCTAATTTTTTGAAAAAATGCTATGATTACGAAGAAAGGAACCATCGAGGAGGTGTCGCATGAAAAATCATAAAACATGGGCTTGGCTGTGTGTATTTTGTTTTCTTATGACCATGCTCACCGGCTACAAAAGAAAATAATATCGAAAGATAGAGGAGGAATGTTAGGATGCTTGAAAAATGTTTCCATTGCGTAAAAAATATGAAATTGGATAAGGTTGCTGTTTTCGCAGGCGGGATTTTGTTTGGCACCGCAGGGCTGAAAATCTTGGGCAGCAAGGATGCAAAGAAGGTTTATACACAGGGGACTGCGGCTGTGCTGCGTGCAAAGGATTGTGTGATGAAAACCACAACAATCGTGCAGGAAAATGCGGAGGATATTCTGGCAGAGGCAAAGCAAATCAATGAAGAACGCTATGAAAAGGAGAACTCCGTAGAGGAAGCAGAAGAAGCAGAAGAAACAACAGAAGCATAAGGAACGAGAGTTCTGAGCGGAGCCATAGGCTCCGTTGAGGGTGTCGACAAAGTCGACACCTAAGTCGAAATCAGGATTTCGACTTGCTAAAACAGAGGAATAAACAGACGAGTTCCATCAGCTTAAAAGCCTCGAAACTCGCTGTTTTCCTCATCGGAAGTGAATTCCGATTGCGGATTCCATTTGGGAAACGGATTTGTTTCCCAAACCCTTCCGCTGCTTCAAAATCACTTTGTCAACAGTCTGTAACGGAGCCATAGGCTCCGTTTTTCTTATTTGGAGGTGTAAAGATGAGGTTTCAAATTAAGCATGAGATCACGGGCAGACTTCGTGTGCATATATTGCAAAGCAAAATGACCTTTGCCGAGGCAGATGCCTTGCAGTATTACTTGGAGGGACTGCCGTGGGTAACCAAGGCAAAGGTATACGAGAGAACCTGTGATGCGGTTGTTACATATAAGGCGGAGCGTGCGGAGATGATTGCTACCCTGCGGGAGTTTTGCTATGAAAATGCAACCGTTTCCCACCCCTCCTCCAGAGAAATGCATGCGGCCTATCAGAGCAAATTGGTTTGTCAAACGGCTGTGCATTTTGGGAAAAAGCTGTTTTTGCCCTATCCTGTTCGGGCGGCAATTACGGCTGTGAAATCCATAAAATATCTATATCGAGGGGTGCATTGCCTGCTGCGGCGTAAGGTGGAGGTCAGCGTGCTGGATGCTGTTGCTATCGGTGTTTCCGTATGCCGCGGAGAAATGAACACTGCCGCATCTGTGATGTTTCTCTTGGGGATTGGCGAAACCTTGGAGGAATGGACACACAAAAAATCCGTGGATGATTTGGCAAGAAGTATGTCCTTGCAGGTCAGCAAGGTTTGGCTGCTGCAGGAGGGACAGGAGATTTTGGTTTCCGCCAAGGAAATTGCCGTTGGCGACAGCGTGGTTGTCCGCATGGGGAATGTGATTCCCTTCGACGGGGTTATTCGTCAGGGCGAAGCAATGGTCAATCAGGCCTCTATGACAGGGGAATCCTTGCCTGTCAGAAAGGATACAGGGACGTATGTATATGCCGGCACGGTTGTGGAGGAGGGCGAAATTGTCCTTCAGGTCAGAGAGCTGAGTGGCTCCACACGGTTTGAAAAAATCGTAACCATGATTGAGGATTCTGAAAGGCTGAAATCTGCGGTGGAAAGCAGAGCGGAGCATTTGGCGGACAGATTGGTGCCATATACGCTGCTGGGGACAGGCTTGGTTTATGCGCTGACCGGAAATGTGACAAAGGCGCTGTCGGTGCTGATGGTGGATTTTTCCTGTGCGTTAAAGCTTTCCATGCCGATTTCCGTGCTTTCTGCCATCCGTGAGGCGAGTGCCTACCACATTACCGTAAAGGGCGGGAAATACTTAGAGGCAGTAGCGGAGGCGAATACCATTGTATTCGATAAAACAGGCACCCTGACAAAGGCAAAGCCTGCGGTTCGTAGGGTTTACACCTTCTGCGAAAAGGATGAGGATGAGCTGCTTTCCTTGGCGGCCTGTCTGGAGGAGCATTTCCCTCATTCTATGGCAAAGGCGGTTGTTTCTGCGGCGGCAGAAAAGGGCTTGGTGCATGAGGAAACCCATTCCAAAGTGGAATACATCGTGGCGCATGGCATTGCCTCTGCGGTAGAGGGGCAGAAGGTTGTCATTGGCAGCTATCATTTTGTATTTGAGGATGAGGCCTGCACGATTGCCCCGTCGGAGCAGGAAAAATTCAATGCCTTACCGAAGGAATATTCCCATCTGTATTTGGCGATTGATGGCAGGCTGGCGGCGGTTATCTGCATTGAAGACCCCCTGCGCGCAGAGGCGGCAGAGGTAATCAGCAATTTGAGAGCGCTTGGACTGAAAAGAATCGTGATGATGACGGGGGATAACGAGCACACTGCGGCGGCGATTGCCGAACAGGTTGGCATTACGGAATATTTCTCCGAGGTTTTGCCCGAGGATAAGGCGGAATTTGTCCGCAAGGAAACGGAGAAGGGCAACAAGGTTATCATGATTGGCGACGGTATCAACGATTCGCCTGCACTTTCGGCGGCGAATGTCGGCATTGCCATCAGCGATGGGGCGGAGCTTGCCAGAGAAATTGCTGATATTACCATTGCGGCGGACGATTTGCATGAGCTGGTAAAGCTGAAGCAGCTCAGCAACCTGATGATGAAACGGATTCATCAGAACTACCGCATGATTGTCGGCATCAATGCAGGGCTGATTGTGTGCGGCGTTTCAGGGGTGCTTCTGCCTGCAACATCTGCACTGCTGCATAACATTTCAACATTGATGATTGGCTTGCAGGATATGCGGAATTTGCTGGAGCCTGCGGAATAAAAACGGAAAATCTCCTTCGGAAATCTCCGAGGATTTTCAAAAATAATATGATAAAAGGCAGGCATTGCAAAGCCGTTCTCGCTTGCAATGCCTGCCTTTTATGATTTATGCGGCAAAATATTACAGCCATTGACTGATTCTGCCGGGCATAATGCTTTTATGCCCATATATAAAGTCAATCAGAGTTTTTCTGTTAATGATATCCATTCCGGCTGTGTTTTTATATTCTCCCTCAACGGTAAACAGGAAAACCTTATCTCCGTTGGCTATTAATTCCTTATAATGACTGCCGTCAAGAGGCGCTTTTCCTGTTTTGACCTGCGGATATGCTTTGTGGCTGCCGTCTCTTGCTACGGCAACAAGCTCATAGGTCTGCGTATCCAGCTTATTTGTGCTGGAGTAGATGAGATAGCCTTTTTTTAACTGTAAATACAAGCTGACAACCTCCTCCACATCTTCCGGCTGTAGGAAATCCAGAATTTCTTCTTTTTTCACAGCGCAGTCCGGATAGAATTGTGTTCCGGTAATCGTATTATACAGGTGCTCCGAGTATTTCAACGGAACATCACCCTTTATCCTCTGCAGTGCGGCACTTGCACGAAAGCTGTTTACAACCTTTCCGGGAACCATCTCAACAGTGCCGATTTCATGGAATTCAACATCCACATAGTTGATGACATCCTCATAAATATGCGCTGTATCACAGTTATATTTCCATGTGCTCAGTACACGACACAAATAGTAAACACCATTATGGCGTGTCCAAATCAGATCATCCACAGCCATTTCCTTTAGGGCGTGAATAGATACAACGAAGCCACGACACAAATAGTAAACACCATTATGGCGTGTCCAAATCAGATCATCCACAGCCATTTCCTTTAGGGCGTGAATAGATACAACGAAGCCACGGCAGGAATTATACTGTTCCCGCCCTTTTTTCTCACATTCTTCGATAGAAGTTGGGAGATAGGGGGTGCCATTTGCACTGCGTAAGCACCATCCTACACCCAGAATATTGTTTTGCAGGCAGAATTCAAATGCCTTTCCGTCCTGACTTCCTGTTTTTATGGTGGTTCTCCACAAATAGATATCTTTATCTGTCATTTTATGAGCATCCCCTTTTTATACTGCTTTGTTTTTTTATTTTGCTCGTTTTATCGGATATCTTTATCATACATTTTCTGCAGATATCTGTAAACTTCTTACAGAACATTTTTGCTGAGTCATCTTATGAAAATCACTTTCCGAAAAATGAAAATGCACTGAGGGAGATTTTTTTTATCCAAAAGGACAGGGTGCAGTAGATTTTTTTCGGACAGGGGGGTATAATGAAAAAATATATTTCGATTACAAAAAACAGGAGAGAGGGCAGAGTATGCAGTTAGGAATAGAGATTTTTTGGTTGGTGATTGGGTTTGCACTGCTGGTTAAGGGTGCGGATTGGTTTGTGGAAGGCTCTGCGGGCATTGCGAATAAATTTGGGATTCCGCAAATTGTCATCGGGCTGACGATTGTTGCCATGGGGACGAGTGCGCCGGAGGCGGCGGTCAGCATTTCTGCGGCATTGCAGGGCAGTGCGGAGATTACGATTGGGAATGTTTTGGGCAGCAACATTATGAATATTCTTGTGATTTTGGGCTTAACGGCGATTGTGCGTCGGATTTCTGTGCGGAAAACAACGATTCATTATGAGATTCCCATGGTAATCGGCATGACGGTTTTGTTGGCGATGATGGGGCTGCAAAACCACAGAATCAGCAGAATAGAGGGTGTGATTTTGCTTGGCTGCATGGTGGTCTATATGCTGTATCTTTTGCGTTTGGCAAAAAGAGGAACGGTGGAAAACGAGGAGCTGAATGCCTATGCGGAAAAAACATCGATGGGCAAGCTGCTTTTGTTTGTTGTTGTCGGGATGGCTGCCATCATTTTCGGCAGTGATATTGTTGTGGATGCGGCAACGGCGATTGCACGCATTTTCGGCATGAGTGAACGCTTTATCGGGCTGACGATTGTTGCCTTCGGCACCTCCCTGCCGGAGCTGGTTACCAGTGTGACGGCGGCAAGAAAGGGCAATTCGGATATTGCGGTGGGCAATATTGTCGGCAGCAATTTGTTTAACATTATGTTTGTGGTCGGCATTACGGCAGTCATCATTCCTGTGGTGTATCAGCCTGCCTTTTGGGTGGACAGCGTTGCGGCGGTTGCGGCGGCGGTGCTTTTGTTTGCCTGTGTATATCGGGGGAAGGCACTCAAATGCAGACATGGCCTGCTGATGCTGGCTTGCTATGGCGCTTATTTTGGATATCTTTTGTTGGCATAAGCGCAGAAGGAAATGAAGAAATGGCGAGACTGTTTCTGCTTGCAGGCTTGTCGTGGATTGTCAGAAACGGGAAACTGTGGTAAGATAGAAACGGTCGCTTCGGCGGCAAAAGGATTGCCGTTTGGCGGTTGGACACTCTCTGCAAAGGGGGGTGAGGCTATGGATGGGTATATTACATACTCTGATTTCATTCAGATCTGTATGCTCGTCTTGATGCTTATCGACCTGTATCAAGACAGGGATAGATAAAAATCGACCGCCTAACAAACGTTAGACGGTCTCTGTACTGAACTTTCAGGACTGACCGCCTTTCCACGAGCGGCAATCCTTTTTCTATTATATTAGCAGGGCAGAGGGCTTCTGTCAACTTCCGGTCGAAAAAATTGAAAAAAGTCTCATTTAAGGCATTCGCAAAATTGCGGGTGCTTTTTTATTGGAAAGAGGGTGGAAAATGTACGTTGATGCAGAATTTATATTACAGGTTTCAAAAATCTTGGGCGCGATTGGGGGAAATGAGTATGGCAAAAAGCAGATTCAACAAAAAGATCTTTACGAAAAAGGCGGTCAAGGGGATTCTGATTATCGCGCTGGTGGACTTGCAGTTGTCGTACATCCTTGCCTTTTTGGGGCGGGAGCAGATCGCGGAAACGCTTAGCGGGGACATTTGCAACACCATCATCGCGACGATGGTTGGCTATCTCGCGAAGTCCTTTTTTGAAACGCGGGAAGAGAAAAAATTGAAGGCAGAGCAGGGAACAGAGGAATGGAGGAATGTAGGATGATGGAAAGTTCACTTTTTGTATGGAGAATTGGTATCTGTCCGTGGCAGGGCTGGCGGCCGCTGGGGTGATCGGCGTTTGCATCGGCAAATTTATCAACCTGCCCTCGGACGAGCAGAAACGGAAGATCAAGGAGTGGCTGCTCTGGGCGGTAACACAGGCAGAAGCGGAGCTTGGCGGCGGGACGGGCAAGCTCAAGCTGCGGCAGGTGTACGATCTGTTCGTGCAGCGTTTTCCTGTCGTCGCAAAGGCGGTTTCGTTTGAGACGTTCTGTCTGTGGGTCGATGGCGCGCTGGAGGAAATGCGCGAAATGCTCAAGCAGAATCGTGCGGTGCAGGAGATGGTGAAGGGGGATGCAAATGGCTAAAATGACGGGCAAAGAATTGGTCTCGTTCTGCCGTTCCAAGCTGGGCACGTCTTACGTTTACGGCATGAAGGGGACAACGCTGACGGCGGCGAAGTACGTGGAGTTGAAGCGGCAGTATGGCAAGCTGGTCTGGGACAGTGACAGGAATAAAATCGGCAGGGTCTGCGTGGACTGCTCAGGGCTGATTTCGTGGGCTTGTGGCGTGGTGCTGGGGTCCGCGCAGTGGGTGGAGCGGGCCAGCGTGAAGCAGCCCATTTCGTCCATCAGGGACGCACCTGTGGGGGCGTTGGTCTGGATGAAGGGGCACATTGGCGTGTATACAGGGCTGAAAAACGGCGTGCCGTATTACATCGCTGCGGATGGCAGCGTGTACGGCGTGCGCGAGGTGCCGCTCAGCCGGAATCGCTTCACGCATTGGCTGCTGGTGGAGACAGTTTTTGAGTATGAGAAAGGGGGCGAGGAAGTGGTCGAGAAATGCAAAATCATCATTGATGGGAAGGAACACGTCGCAGAGCGCATCCTGAAGGATGGCACGAACTATATCAAGATTCGGGATGTTACGGAGGCGATGGGGTATGATGTCACGAGCAAGGGCAGTGAGAACGACCTGCTGGCGCGGAGGATTGTACACGAGTTAGAGGGGCTTGCGGGGGATGCACACTTGGAGGAATATGCAGATGCGTCCACGGAACGCGGACGATGCATGTTCAAGTGCATCTGCGAGGAGCTGGGCTTCACCTCCCTTGGCTATCAATCCTTGGACGGGCTTTTGGAGGCGATCGGTCTGCCGCGCGAGAAGGTCTGCACCTACTGCTGGAGCGGGAAGGAGTAAAGATAAGACCTTGGGGACGCTGCCCCCAATACCCCTGCCAAGGGAGTTCCTCCCTTGGAACCCAATAAGCAGGAGCATACGCTCCTGCCCGGGAAAATGAAATATTTAGACAAAAAGACCGCTTGTGAGAACAGAATTATGTATCCCAACTCACAAGCGGTTTCTCTATTTTCTCAAATTTGTCCCTGCAAACGCATGTAATGCGTTTGCCTATCTGGGTTCCAAGGGGGACACCCCCTTGGCGGGGATGTGGGGCGGCACCCCGCGACCTTCAATGCCCCTTACAACCTCATCAAATACCTCTCCATCATCGCCGCAACCTGTTCGCGGTTGGCATTCGCCTTCGGCGCAACGCGCTCATCGCCAACACCGCTGATAATGCCGTTCTGCACTGCCCAAAGCATTGCATCCTCCGCATAGCTGCTGATGTCGTTCGCATCACGGAACGTCAAGCCGCCGCGTACCTCGGGCGAGCCGGCGAAGCGGTACAGCAACGCCGCAAACTGCTCTCTCGTCACGTTCCCCAGCGGGTTCGTGCCGTCGGAGATGCCGTTGTCCTTCGCCCACTGCATGCCAACCTCGTACCACTGCTGACCCGGTGCAGGCGTTGTATCCACGCCAGCCAATCTCGCCAGCACGGTTTTGACCATGCCGCGCGTCATCGGCGAACCAACGCCGAACTGATCCTTGCCAACGCCGCTGAACAGTCCGCGCGATGTCACGAAATCGACAGAATCCTTCGACCAATGATTCTGCGTATCGCTGAAATCCTTGGAATTATCCACAATTTTCACCGTTGCGCTGCCGTCCATGCGGATTTGTACGCCATTATCAGTCATGCGGGAGGATTTCAGAATTTCCTCCGTGCCATCCTCATGCACCAGAACTGCCACCGTCCCCGGAGTCACGTTGCTGATGGGGATTTCCACAGAAACATCCGTTCCCGTAGGTGCGCCAAGGTCGATATTGACGGTCGGCGCGGAGTTGCTGTCCTTCTCGGACTTCACTTCGATGGGCAGCTCGATCATCGTGCCGTTATTTCTTGCATCTTCGATCGTACCATCGCTGATGACTGCGTGCGCTTCCGTTTTGCCGTTTACGTCCACCGTCACCAGCCCGGTCGAGCCATCGGGCTTGGTCGTTTCCGTCGTGGAAGAACCGTCGGGCTTGGTTTCGGTCATTGTCTCCGTACCGTCGGGCTTCGTTACCGTCTCCGTCACCGTGCCGTCGGGTTTCGTCTCGGTCTTTGTCGTCGTGCCGTCCTCGGCAGT
>NZ_CAKQVD010000006.1 GCF_934277605.1 uncultured Anaerotignum sp. | reverse complement strand
GTCCTGCAGAAAGACTGACAGCGATGGGAAGTCGTGTTCCGACGTGAGAGGAAGCCAGTAAGCTTCGACCGATTTTTCCGAAGCCTCTTTAACAAGGGGGAAGTCTATGTATTTCAGGAGGAACGCTGTGCGGTTCTTTCTGATGGAGAAAGGAGTTTGTCAAATGAAGGAATCCGGAACAAGAAAATTATGCTATGCAGGCATTTTATGCGCAGTTGCAGTGGTGGGCAGCTTTTTCTATATCCCTGTGTTTGGGAGCAAATGCGTACCCATTCAGCACATGGTAAATATCCTCTGTGCAGTGCTTTTGGGGCCGTTTTACGGCTTGGGGGTGGCCTTTTGTGCCAGCCTTATTCGTAACCTTTTGGGTATCGGCAGTTTGATGGCGTTCCCCGGCAGTATGTTTGGGGCATTGCTTTGCGGGCTTGCCTTTTGGAAAACAAAAAGTATTCCTCTGACCTTGATTGCAGAGGTATTTGGCACAGCGGTTTTGGGTGGCCTGTGTGCGTATCCCATTGCAATTTTGTTTATGGGAATGCAGGCGGGGGAAATTGCATTTTATGCCTATGTGATTCCGTTTTTGATTTCTACGGCAGGCGGTGCGGTTTTGTCTGCAATCCTTTTGGGTGCATTGCAGAAAACAGGAATTCTTAAAACTGCGGCGGCGAAATAAAAGGAGGGAATGAATATGCTTGGAGAAATGCTGAAGAATGTACGGGAAAAATGCCCGCTCATTCATAACATTACAAATTATGTGACGGTAAATGATTGTGCAAATATTTTGTTGGCGTGCGGCGGCTCTCCCATCATGGCAGATGATGCGGAGGAGGCAGAGGAAATCACTGCAATCTGCGGCGGGCTGAATATCAATATCGGTACGCTGAACGGACGCACCATCCCTTCCATGCACTTGGCAGGCAAAAAGGCGAATGCTTTGGGGCATCCTGTTGTGCTGGATCCTGTGGGGGCGGGTGCCTCTCGGCTGCGCACGAATACGGCGAAGGAGCTGCTTGCGGATATTCGTTTTACGGTTTTGCGTGGGAATATCTCCGAAATCAAGACCTTGGCTCTGGGGACAGGCGGCGCAAAGGGCGTGGATGCGGATGTGGCAGATAAGGTTACAAAGGAAAACCTGCCACAGACGGTTGCATTTGCAAAGAATTTTGCGAAGGAAACAGGTGCGGTGATTGCCATTACCGGTGCGATTGATATTGTTGCGGACAGCGAACGGGCATACTGCATTTATAACGGACATCCGATGATGAGCAGTATCACGGGAACGGGCTGTCAGCTTTCCGCCATGACAGCGGCTTATGTGACG
This sequence comes from uncultured Anaerotignum sp., assembly GCF_934277605.1. Classification (GTDB taxonomy): domain Bacteria; phylum Bacillota; class Clostridia; order Lachnospirales; family Anaerotignaceae; genus Anaerotignum_A. Next base: position 54,387 of record NZ_CAKQVD010000006.1, on the reverse strand, counting down.
GCAAACCCCGAAGCACCCTTGGAGGCGACGGCGGCGGCTGTTTGTGCCATGGGCATTTGCGGCGAGAAGGCGCACGCAAGATTGACGAAGGAGGACGGCAACTCCAGCTACCGCAATTATATTATTGATGCTGTTTGCAATCTGACCGGCGAAGAACTGGAAAGCTGTGCGAAATATGAAATCCTTTGAGAAGGAGAGGAAAAGCAATGAAATGTAAAAAGGAAACCATGCTGCTGTATGCAGTGACAGACCGTATGTGGACAGGCAAGCAAACCCTGATGGAGCAGGTGGAGGATGCCTTGAAGGGCGGCGCAACCTGTGTGCAGTTGAGAGAAAAGGAATTGGACGAGGAAAGCTTTTTGAAGGAAGCCATTGAAATGAAGGCACTTTGCGCGAAATACGGTGTGCCCTTTATCGTCAATGATAATGTGGAAATTGCCATCAAATGCAAGGCAGATGGGATTCATGTGGGACAGAGCGACATGGAGGCAGGCAATGTGCGTGCCTTGGTTGGCGAGGACATGATTATCGGCGTTTCCACAAAGAACGTGGAGCAGGCTTTGGCGGCGCAGAAGGCAGGTGCGGATTATCTGGGCGTTGGTGCCATGTTCCATACAGGAACAAAGCTGGATGCCGAGGAGGTTTCTCACGAAGCGGCGAAGGAAATCACAGCGGCGGTGGAGATTCCTGTGGTTGCCATCGGCGGTATCAGCAAGAAGAATATTTTGGAGCTGAAGGGTACCGGCGTGGATGGCGTGGCTCTGGTTTCCGCAATTTTCGGCGCAGAAAATATTATGCAGGAGTGTAAGGAGCTGAAGGCTCTTTCCGCAGAAATGATACAGGCGTAACAGTTGCAAAGGCAAGAAAAAAGGTTTGGAGGAAGAAAGCATGAAAACAGCATTGAGCATTGCAGGCAGTGACACCAGCGGCGGCGCAGGGATTCAGGCAGATTTGAAAACCATGACCATGAATGGCGTATTTGCCATGAGTGCGATTACCGCATTGACCGCACAAAACACCGTTGGGGTGCAGGGTATTTTTGAAGTGACACCCGAATTTTTGGGGATGCAGATTGACAGCGTGTTTACGGATATTCGTCCCGATGCGGTGAAAATCGGGATGGTTTCCTCTGTGGATTTGATTTCTGTGATTGCGCAAAAGCTGACAGAATACCATGCGGAAAATATCGTGGTGGACCCTGTGATGGTTGCGACCAGTGGTGCAAAGCTGATTAGTGAGGATGCGGTTTCTGCTTTGAAGGAAAAGCTGCTGCCCTTGGCGACAGTGGTTACCCCCAATATTCCGGAGGCAGAGGTGCTTGCCGATATGAGGATTACAAGCCCTGCGGATATGGAAACGGCGGCGGAAATCATCAGCAAGACCTATCACTGTGCGGTGCTTTGCAAGGGCGGACACAGCATGAATGATGCGAATGACCTGCTTTATGACGGCAAGGGGGCGCATTGGTTCCATGGAAAACGCATTGATAACCCCAATACCCATGGCACAGGCTGTACGCTTTCCAGTGCGATTGCGGCAAATCTGGCAAAGGGAAATGATTTGGAAGCAGCAGTGGAGCGTGCGAAGGAATATATCTCCGGTGCGTTGGCGGCAATGCTCGATTTGGGCGCAGGCAGCGGCCCGATGAATCATGCGTTTGATTTGAAGGAAGCATATATGAAGTGAAATTGTAGATGGAAATCGGGAATTGTGGAGAGAGGTGAAAATATTGGGTGATTGGCATAAGATTAAAACGCAAGAAGATATTGCCTTATTAATGGACATCTATGGCAACTTTCATGATTCCTGTATTGTTTCCATGAACTACCATAGTGGAGCATTTGTGGATGATGACGGAACCTTGTATTATGGAGATGAAAACAATCGTAGGTTATCTATGATATTTCAATGCCAATGGAAGCCTAAAACGATAGAGCTTGAGTTTTTAGGGCTGCGACAAATGCATGTTGTTGGATGGCAAGATAATTATACATGTGATATTTCTGATGCATATCTGGCTTTTCATAACCATTTACTGCCGGGAAGTTCGGAACAGTTGATTGTATGGGCGGATACAGATTGGTTTGATGTTGATAAAATTGATAATTCAATCACTGAGCCAGCGGACACCTACATTGTCGCAAACAAATTAAGATGGCGTGTTATAAATGAATAGAAAAATTCCGGTTTATAGGAGAATGAGGCGGGTAAAAAATCGGGAAGGAGAGGCGCTTTTATGACAAAGGAAATCGAAATTCAGGGTTGTGTTTCCGTTCCTGAAGAAGTTTCAATGGACGACTTATTGATAATTTCATTGCATTTATTGAAGAAAGCGGATGGAGTTTGGCGGCGGTTATCGTACCATCATAGATGGATACTACATCAATGAGGATGGAACGAAGGGTGAGGGTGTCCTTGATACTTGAATGTATCAACAGTAGCATAGGACCGCAGAAGCATAAAAAGGCAGATATTTGAACCTATCAAATGTCTGCCCTTTTTGTTTACTTAAATTCTTCTTCTTGGCAATGACCGCTGCCGCAAACGGGGTCCTTGGCGACTGCAAGCTTGGGTGCAAAGGTGCGGCACACACTTTCGTTGCAAGAAAGCGGAAAATAGTGTATGATACGAGGGACGAAAACTGAGAAAAGAGGGAGAATATGCAGTCAATCAATGAAATAAAAGAGATTTTGAGCCATTGCCCGATGGATGCCCTGCCTGCGCAGCTAAAGCAATGGGAGGGAGACAGCCGTAAGGGTGTGCAGAATATGTTGACCTCTTTTCGCAAAAAATATGAAAAGCATTTGCAGGAGCAGGCACGCTTGGAGGAAATCCTGACCTATGAAAGAGGCTGTTGGGCGGCAGGCTATGAGCTGGTTGCCGGCGTGGACGAGGTCGGCAGAGGGCCCTTGGCGGGGCCTGTTGTGGCGGCGGCAGTGGTTTTGCCGCAGGGATGTAAAATCGAGGGTGTGAATGATTCCAAGAAGCTTTCCGCAAAAAAGCGTGAGGAGCTGTATGATGTGATTCTGGAGCAGGCGATTACCTATGGCATTGGCGTGGTTTCCAATGAACGCATTGACGAAATCAATATTTTGCAGGCAACCTATGAGGCTATGCGTGAGGCATTGTCGCAGCTCAGCCCACATGCAGATTATATCCTTGCCGATGCAGTGACGATTCCCCGCATTTCTACGCCGCAAAGGGGGATTGTTAAGGGGGATGCAAAAAGCATGTCCATCGGGGCGGCAAGCATTATTGCCAAGGTTTATCGGGATCGCTTGATGGAAAGCTATGACAGTGTATACCCCGGATACAGCTTTGCGGCGAATAAGGGCTATGGCTCTGCGGAGCATATCGCAGGGATTCAAGGGCTGGGGCTTACGCCGATTCATCGCAGAAGCTTTGTGAAAAATCTGCGTCCGCAGGAGGCGGAGACTGCGGTGGAAAAGGGCGGCAGAGGAGAGCTGCTTGCCGCAAGGCAGATGGAAAAAATGGGCTACGAAATTTTGGAGCGGAATTTTCATGCACTGCGTGGCGAGATTGATATTATCGCAAAAAAAGAGAATATGATTGTGTTTACGGAAGTGAAATACAGAAGGGATGAAACGATGGGGATACCTGCCGAGGCGGTGGACAGCCGCAAGCAGCAGAACATCATTCGGACGGCAAAGGCATATATTGCACAAAACTGCCATTTGGAGATGGGCTATGATTTCCGTTTTGATGTGGCAGAGGTGTTGAACAGCGAGGGGAAAACCTATTTCCGCTATACCGAGGATGCGTTTCAGCTTCCTGACAGAACAGAAAACAGCGAGGGAGAACGATGAAGATAAATAAAAAAGAAAATTTGGAATATATTACATTTGATAACCTGGAGCAGACGGGCATGGTTACGCATTGCTTTACCACACGCCACGGCGGAAGCAGCACGGGGCATTGGGCAAGCATGAACATGGGCTTTACTCGTGGAGAGGAAAGAGCGGTGGTTTTGCAGAATTATCGGCGCTTGGCGGAGGTTGTCGGCTTTACGGCAGAAAATTATGTAACCTCTCAGCAGACGCACACCACAAATGTCCGTAGAGTGACGGCGGCAGACAGGGGCAAGGGCGTCTGGACGGAGCGTGGCTATACGGATGTGGACGGCTTGATTACCAATGAAAAGCATATCCCCTTGGTTATTTTTGGGGCAGACTGTGTGCCTGTGTTCCTTTTGGATAAAAGGAACCATGCCATCGGCGTGGCGCACTGCGGCTGGATGGGTACGGGCAAGCGCATGGCGGAAAAAATCTTACAGGAAATGATGTCTGCCTTCGGGACAAAGCCTGCGGATGTGACGGCAGCCATCGGCCCATCCATCGGGAAATGCTGCTTTCAGATGGATGCACCTGTTTTGGAGCTGTTCCGCAAAAATATCCCTTGGACAGAGGATATTGTGGAAAAGGACCCCTCCGCAGAGGGAAAATACAAAATGGATTTATGGGAATGTAACCGTCGCCTGCTGGCAGAGATGGGTGTGACGGATATTGAGATTTCCGGCCTTTGCACCAAATGCGACCAAGAGCGCTTTTATTCTCACAGAGGCATGGGCGAAAAAAGAGGCGTGATGGCGGGTGTATTAGAACTGATTTAAGGAGAGCATAAGAAGGGAAGTACAAAAAATCATGGTACTTCCCTTCTTTTTGTGGTATACTAAACAGAATGGAAAATTGGGCATTCTTGCCCATTTATCAGAAAAATGCAAAAAAAACTGCAAAGCAGGAGGTAGTATATGAGCAGACCAATCGTAGCGGTGGTGGGGCGCCCCAATGTCGGCAAATCCACACTGTTTAACAGACTTGCCGGTGAGCGTATCTCCATCGTGCAGGATACCCCCGGGGTAACCCGTGACCGTATCTATGCCGATGTGGAATGGCTGGACCGCAAATTTACATTAATTGATACCGGTGGTATGGAAATCGGCTCTGAGGAGGTCATTCAGAAGCAGATTGTGCAGCAGGCACAGATTGCCATTGAAACCGCAGATGTCATTCTTTTTGTGACAGATGTGAAAACAGGCGTAACAGAGGATGATGTGAAGGTTGCAAACCTGCTGCGCCGCACCAAAAAGCCCGTTGTTCTGGCGGTCAACAAGGTGGACAGCGTGAAGCGTGACACCTTGGCGATTTATGAATTTTATGAGCTGGGGATTGGCGATCCGCTGCCCGTTTCCGCAGGACAGGCGTTGGGCTTGGGCGATATGCTCGACCAAATTATTGCGAATTTTCCAGAAAAGGATATCCATGAGGAGGAGGACGATGCCATCAAGGTTGCCATTATCGGTAAGCCTAATGTGGGCAAATCCTCTCTTATCAACAAGATTCTCGGCGAGGACAGATTGATTGTCAGCAATATTGCAGGCACAACGAGAGATGCCGTGGATACCCCGATTGAAATTGATGGGCAGAAGTATATCTTCATTGATACGGCAGGGATGCGCCGCAAGAGCAAGATTAAGGAGGAAATCGAGCGGTTCAGTATCATCCGTGCGGTTGCGGCGGTGGAACGCTGTGATGTTGCCATTCTTTTGATTGATGCCAATGAGGGCATTACCGACCAAGATACCAAAATTGCGGGCATTGCGCATGAAAGAGGCAAGGCGGCAATCATTGCCGTCAATAAATGGGATTCCATTGATAAGGATGAAAAGACCATGAATAAATATCTCAAGGATATTTCCATGGAATTGAAATATATGGAATATGCGCCGAAGGTGTTTATTTCTGCAATGACAGGGCAAAGAATTAACCGTATGCTTGAGTTGATTCAGACGGTATATCAGAACCATGCCCTGCGTATCAGCACAGGTGTTTTGAATGAGGTATTGATTGAGGCCACTGCAATGCAGCAGCCCCCTGCGGATAAGGGACGTCAGCTTCGTCTGTATTATATGACGCAGGTATCCGTAAAGCCCCCTACCTTTGTTATTTTTGTAAATGAGCGTGGGCTGTTCCATTTCTCCTATCGCAGATATATTGAAAACCAACTGCGAGAGGCGTTTGGCTTTGTCGGCACACCGATTCATTTCATTGTAAGAGAAAAAGGGGAAAAGGATTGATATGTTTCGTTTGATTTGTTTATGTATCGGCTATTGCATTGGCTGTATCGAAACGGCCTATGTGGTCGGCAAAATTTGGCGGGTTGACCTGCGCCATCATGGCAGCGGCAACCTTGGCACCACCAACGCATTGCGTGTGTTGGGGAAAAAGGCGGGTGCTTTGGTATTTATTGGGGATATTATGAAATCCGTGATTGCCTTTGTGCTTTGTCGTGCTGTTTTTCAAAGTGATTTGGCAGGGGTTTATGGCTCTGTCGGTGCGGTATTGGGGCATAATTACCCCTTCTATCTGAAGTTTAAGGGCGGAAAAGGGATTGCCGTTATGATTGGCATGACGGCGGCCATGGCGTTCAGCATGGATATTCGCTTGGCAATTCCCAATGCACTGATTGGCTTTGGCATGGCATTTATAACAAGATATGTTTCCGTCGGCTCTCTTTTGTTTGCGCTGACGCTGCCCATTACCACCTATCTGCTGGGCTTTCCGCAGGAAATGCTCTATCTGACGATTTTTGTCAGTGCGATGGCGTTTTGGCGGCACAGAGGGAATATCAAAAAGCTTTTGAACGGTACAGAGAATAAATTTGGTTCCAAAAAGAAGTAAGACTGGAGGTCACAGCTTATGAAGAAGGTAACAGTCATTGGTTCCGGCAGTTGGGGGACAGCCCTTGCGGTCATGCTTGCGGAAAACGGACATGAGGTTTTGATTTGGTCCAGAAGGCAGGATGCAGTGGATGAGCTGCTGCAGGAAAGAAAAAATGAAAAATATCTCCCCGGCGTGACAATTCCCGATTCCATTCGGGCAACCACAGACCGCAATGCTGCTGTGCAGGGGGCGGATATCGTGATTTTGGCGGTTCCCTCTCGGGCGGTTGCGGAAACGGTGCGGGATTTTTCGCCTTATTTGAAAACATGGCAGATTTTGGTGAACGTGGCAAAGGGCTTAGAGCCGGGAACGCTGCTTCTGCTTTCCGATGTAATCAAAAGAGAGGCACCGCAGTGTGAGGTTTGCGTGCTTTCCGGGCCGAGTCATGCGGAGGAGGTTGCAAGAAGGGTGCCGACAGCGTGCCTGATTGCCTGCGAAAATGAAGCGGTGGCAAAGCTGGTACAGGAGGAATTTGCAAACCCTCGGTTCCGTTTGTATACCAATACAGACCTGATTGGTGTGGAAATCGGTGCGGCACTGAAAAATGTAATGGCCTTGGCGGCAGGGATGTCCGATGGGCTTGGCTTTGGGGACAACACCAAGGCGGCATTGATGACAAGAGGCATGGCGGAAATGAAGCGTCTTGGCATGGCAATGGGCGGCAAGGCGGAAACCTTTGCGGGACTTTCCGGCATTGGCGATTTGATTGTAACCTGCACCAGCATGCACTCCAGAAACCGCAGAGCCGGTATCCTTCTTGGACAGGGCAAAAGCCTGCAGGAAACACTGGATGAGGTAAAGATGGTTGTTGAGGGTGTCAATACCGTGCAGGCGGCTTGTCAGCTTGCGGAGAAATATCACGTTTCCATGCCGATTACAGAAAGCATTTATGCGGTTTTGTTTGAGGGGAAAAACGTGGAGGATGCGGTGCTTGAGCTGATGACGAGAGACAACAAGGCAGAATAAGCATTTCGGCGGAATACCGCACCTTTTTACATAAAATTGACACGGTATTTTATTTACAAATTCCCACCATTGCTCTATACTATGGGAGTGAAATCCTGCTTTGTGCAGAATTGGAATAAGGAGGTAGACATGGAAAACTTTGTCCTTAGCTGCTGCTCCACGGCGGATTTGTCCTTGGAGCATTTTCAAAATAGAAATATCCAATATATTTGCTTTCATTATGAATTGGATGGAACGGTATATCCGGATGATTTGGGGCAGTCCATGCCCTTTGATGTGTTTTATCAGAAGATGACGCAGGGGGCGGAAACAAAGACCTTTCAGGTCAATGCAACAGAATTTGAAGCATATTTCGAGACCTTTTTGCAGGAGGGAAAGGATATTTTGCACCTTTGTCTTTCCTCCGGCATTACCGGCGTGTTAAATTCTGCCAACATTGCAAGGGATATCCTTTTGGAGAAATATCCGGAGCGGAGGATTTATATTGTAGATTCCTTGGCAGCCTCCTCCGGCTACGGACTTTTGATGGATCGGCTGGCAGATTTGCGAGATGCAGGCATGGGGCTTGCGGATTTGTATCACTGGGCAGAGGAAAACAAGCGCAAGGTACAGCATTGGTTCTTCTCAACGGATTTGACCTTTTATATCAAGGGCGGCAGAGTGACAAAAACAGCAGGCTTTGTCGGCACAATGCTGAGCATTTGTCCGCTTTTGCATGTGGATTGCGAAGGGAAGCTGATTCCCATGCAGAAGGTGCGCACAAAGAAGAAGGTCATTGACGCCATCGAAAAGAAGATGGAGGAGCTTGCGGAAAACGGCTTGGCGTATGACGGCAAGTGTTATATTTCCCATTCCGCCTGCCAAGCAGATGCAGAGGCAGTGGCAAGCCTTGTGGAAAGCCACTTCCCGAACCTCAACGGAAGGGTGCTGATTAACAGCATTGGCACAACCATCGGCAGTCACACAGGCCCCGGCACAGTGGCACTGTTCTTCTGGGGTGCAGAAAGAGATTCCTAAAACATACAGCCTTGGGTGTATCGCAGCCAAGGCTTTTTTCTTTGCCAGATTTTCACAGGGGCGGGGAAACGCATATTTCAATTTTTCCTGCAAATACTACATTTACAATAAATTTGGCAGGAGGAATATACAATGAAGGCAACAGGCATTGTCAGAAGAATAGATGACCTTGGGCGTGTGGTCATTCCCAAAGAAATCCGAAGAACGCTCCGCATTAGAGAGGGCGATCCTCTGGAGATTTTTACAGACAGAGAGGGCGAAATTATTTTGAAGAAATATTCTCCCATCGGAGAGCTGGGGGCATTTGCAAAGGAATATGCGGAATCCTTGGCGCAGACAGCGGGGCATATCACCTGCATTGTGGATAAGGATCAGATTATTGCTGTTTCGGGCGGAGGCAAAAAGGAATTTTTTGAAAAGCACATCAGTCCCGAAATGGAAAGCTGTATCAACAAGAGAACCTCCTTGATTGCGGAGCGAAAGGATGCGAATTTTGTTCCGATTTTGGAGGAGGATTCCGAAAATATGTATAACCATCAGTTGATTGTGCCAATCATTGCGGAGGGAGATGCGATGGGGGCGATTGTTTTTCTTTCCAAGGACAAGAAGATGGGCGAGCTTGAGGGCAAGCTGGCACAGACGGCGGCAGGCTTTTTGGCAAAGCAGATGGAGCAATAAAACAGGGGTAAAAAAGGGAGTCTTATACATAGACTCCCTTCAGACTGTTGACAAAGTAATTTTGAAGTAGCGGAAGGGTTTGGGAAACAAACTGTTCATTACTTTGCTACGCAAAGCAGGCTTCGCCTGCCGCCCCTTCTTGGGCGGTAAGTAGTTTCCCAAATGGAATCCGCAGTCGGAATTCACTTCCGACGAGGAAAACAGCGAGTTTCAAGGCTTTTAAGCCGATGGAACTCGTCTGTTTATTCCTCTGTCTTATCAAGTCGAAATCCTGATTTCGACTTAGGTGTCGACTTTGTCGACACCCAAAAGGGAGTCTTATACATAGACTCCCTTTCGTGCTTATTTAAATAAGATAGGGCAAAAGGCCGAATACAGCAAAGATTGCAAAAATCATAAATATGGAGGGGGAAAGAAAGCGTTCCCGATAGGGCCTGCCCGTTTCGTCCATCAAGGGCAGTTCCTCTTTGGGCGGATTTTCCTTCAAAAAAAGATAAAGCAGCACTGCGAGCCAAGGCAGAGAAATCAGTGTGCCGAGAATCAGCGAGAGCAAGGGGCTGCCCTGCGAAAGCTCTGCCGTTTCGTTGCTTGTGGCAAAGATGCTGAAAATCGTGGTGCCGTTGATAATCAGATGCGGCAAAACAGAGGCAAAAAGGGAATCTGTCCGCTCCACCAAAAAGGCAAACATAAAACCGACTGCGAAGGCATAGGGGAGCTGCTGCGGATTCATGTGCAGCAGACCGAACAGCAGCGCACAGGCAAAGGCAGCCTTTCTTCTGCCCAAGAAATGATAGCCGGAAAGCAGAATCCCACGGGAAAAAACCTCCTCAAATACGGCAGGGAAAATCGCAACGGAAACAAGCGAAAGCAGAAGGCCGGAGGATTGGATGCCGCTGACGGATTGGTCTACCGGGTTGGGAAAAAAGAGTGCCGTCAGATAGGAAAGCAGGCTCATCAAGGGCTGAATGGAAATGCCGAAGGAAAGAATCAGCAAAGCATTCTTCCAGCCCAGAGGATGCAGCCGCAGGGTTTCCTTGATATTTTTCTTCGATAGCTTGAAATACAGCACAAGCGGCGGCAGAAAGCAGATTGCCTGTGTCAGCAGCATATAGGTGCTATCCGAAAGCTGCGACAGCCCCGGCAGCAGTGCTGTTAAAAAGGATATTCCGATGAAGTAGATAAAAAACAGCAGCGCAAATAAGCTGGTTCTTCGTGTTTCTGTCATAAAAAAGCCTCCGTTCTTTTTCTGAAAAAAGAGAGAATCTCAAGCCGCTTTCGACTCGAGATTCTTTTTTTATGGTGTAATCTCATCCGTTGGCGCTGTTGGCTCCTGCACATTTATTTGCAGGGGATCATCCGTCGGATATTTCTGGGTATATTTTCGGTTGACATATTCGGCGGCAAAGGTTTTAATTGTGGCGAACACAGGCACGCCCACAAACATCCCCAAGGGGCCCATAAAGGCACCGCCAATCAGCACCGCAAGGATAATCCAAAGGGGGCTGAGGTCAACGGAGTTCCCCAAAATCTTCGGCCCAAGATAGTTTCCGTCAAACTGCTGCAGCACCAGAATGAAAATGCCGACAGCAATCGCCAAGGGCGGATCAATCAGCAGTGTAATCAGGATTGCGGGAATGGCACCGATAAAGGGACCAAAGTACGGAATCATGTTTGTTAAGCCGATAATCAGGCTGAGAATCAGCGGATAGGGGGCCTTCATCATGTTCAGACCGATAAACGCCAAAATCCCGATAATCAAGGAATCAATCGCCTTGCCGACAATGAAGTTCTGGAAAATATGGTGGGTGCGGTCTGCATAGAAAAGCAGTGCTTCCGCCTTTTCTTTGGTGAGGAAGGTATAAATCCCCTTTTTTGCCTTCTGGCTGAAGCGCTCCTTATCCAGCAGCATATAGAAGGCAATGAAGATTGCCATGATGAACTGGAGTGTGATGCGCCCAAAGCCGTATACATTTACGGCAATCGTCTCCAAAAGCTCCGGCATATTCCGAGAAATGTCTTTTAAGGGAACCAAAAGGCGATTGATGACATTGTTGACATCCGCACTGTCGATATATACGATTTGGTCGAAAAGATGCTGGATACGCATATTCATTTCATCGGAATAGACGGTAATGTTTGTTGCAAAGGCAATGACGGATTCCCGCACCTCAGGCACAAGATAAATCACAATCCAAACCGTACCGCCGATGATAATCACATAGTTGATTAGGATGGAAAGGATACGGGTGATTTTTTGATGCTTTTGAAAGAATGTCCCAAGCTTCATAAAGCTTTTCTCAAAAAACTTCAAGAAGGGATTCATGACATAGGCAATCGCAAAGCCGATTAAAAACGGTGCGGTCAGGGTATTCAGATAGTTGGTTGCTTTGGCTATGCTGTCGCCGATATTCGGCAAATTCCCGATGACCTTTTCAAATAAAATCAATGCGGCCAACAGGATAAAGGCATAAATGCAGATTTTGATGAGCAGCTTATCCTGCTCGTTTCTGCTGCCCTTGAACTTATTAAAACGTCTCATAGTGACACCTCATTTTTGAAATAGGATACCCGTTTGTTCAGCTATCCTATCCTATGATACTATGAATTTTCCTGAAAAGCTATAAGGAAGGTGCGAAATTTTTGCTTTTTCGACGGAATCTTTTTCCAAAAGCCATTGGCAGAGGCGAGAAGGGGATTTTTTTGTTGAAGTTGCACCTACTTTTATGCTATAATGTTACACTAGCAAAGATGGTTTTCGGACAGAAAAGAAAAGGTAAGAAATTTTTGCGTTTATGGAGGTCTGAGGATGGTCGATACGAGCGAGCATGATAAGCGTGAAGCATATCAGATGAAGAAGAAAAGGGAAAGCAATCCGGTTGGCGTGGCAGCAGTGATTTTGCTGATTTGCATTTGCTTTTTGGTGGATGCCGGAGTGGGCTTCGGCGCGTTGCTGGGGGCGGCGGCAGGCTTTTTTGCTTGGTCGCTTTTGAAGGAGGGCGGCTCTCATAAGGAGGAGGCCGCTGCGGGCAGGGTTGCCTTTTTGGATACGGCAGTGCTGCGGCAGAATTTTTCCATTCCGCAAAATATGCCCATTCCCTATGCGGTGCTGGATATTCGGGGACATATTCTGATGTATAATGAAAAATTTGCAAAGGAATTTCCAACGATGGAAATGATAGAGCCTGTGATAGAGCAGTTGAAAAAGGCAGGCGTCGGCGAGCATGCAGTGGTTGAGGTGCAGGGAAAGCATTATGATGCCATGCTCAATCAGTGCGAGGTGGTGGAGGAAAACGGTGCCATCGGCTATGTGCTGAATTTGACATTGGTGGATATCTCCAAGCAGTTTGAGCTGGAGGAAAAGCTTGACCAAAATGAAACGGTCATTGGGATGCTGTTTTTGGATAACTATGAGGATGTGATGGAATCCTTGGCGGAGGACAGGCAGCCCTTGCTTTCCGCAATCGTGGACAGAAAGCTGACACAATTTGCGGCAGATGCCAACGGTGTGATGCGTAAGCTGCAAAAGGACAGATATATTCTTTTGCTTTCCAAGGGCGACCTGGAGGCACTGAAGGAAAAGAAATTCGATATTATGAATACCATCCGAGAAATCAATGTCGGCGAGCATATTCCCGTAACGATGAGCATGGGCATTGGCATTGGCGGCGGCTCTCTGGATGATGCCATGCAAAGCGCAAAGGCAGCCTTAGACCTTGCCTTAGGGCGTGGCGGCGATCAGGTTTTGATTAAAGAGGGCGAAAAATATCTGTTCTATGGTGCAAAGGCAGGCGAGGTCGGCAGAAACGGGCGAATTCGTGCAAGAGTAAAGGCGGATGCGCTGTGGGAGTTGATGGGAGCCTCCTCCTCCATTATGGTTATGGGGCACCGCAATGCCGATTTGGACAGCCTTGGCTCCAGCATGGGTGTTTGTGCCATTGCAAGAGCGATGGGGAAGAAATGCCATATCGTGATGAATGAGGTCAGCACGGGCATTAAGTGCATTTCCGGGCAGATGGCGGAGGATGAATATTATCAGACGGCCTTTATCAAGGAAAAGGATGCCGGCAGGGAAATGGATGATAAAACCTTGGTCATTGTGGTGGATACGCACCGCATTGGCATGGTGGAGGCCCCCTCTGTTTTGGAGGCGGCGAAGAAAATCGTTGTGTTTGACCACCATAGAAAAAGCACGCAGGACTTCATTGAGCAGGCGGTTTTGCTTTACCATGAGCCGTATGCCTCGTCTACCTCTGAGCTGATTACGGAAATGATTCAGCATATCGGCAAGAAGATTCGCCTGCGCTCGATTGAGGCAGATGCACTTTTGGCAGGGATTACCGTGGATACCAAGAATTTTGCGGTTAAGACGGGTGCGATTACCTTTGAGGCGGCAGGTTTCCTGCGTCGCAACGGTGCGGACAGTATCCGTGTCAGAATGCTGTTCCAGAATGATATTGATTCCTATAAGGCAAAGGCAACCGCTGTAAAGGACGCAGAGCTGTATCTTGGCTCCATTGCGCTTTCCGTATGCCCTGCAAATGTGGAAAATTCTACGCTGACGGCGGCACAGGCGGCAGATGATTTGATGAATGTGAGCGGTGTAAAGGCTTCCTTTGTTTGCTGTAAGGTGGGCGATATCGTTTATGTCAGCGCCCGCAGCTTTGGGGATGTCAATGTGCAGAGAATTATGGAAAAATTGGGTGGCGGCGGTCATTTTACCGTTTCCGGCGCACAGCTAAAGGATTGCAGTGCAGAGGAGGCAAAGGAAATGGTGCGCAAGGCCATTGATGAATATTTGAAGGAGGAAACGACATGAAAATGATTTTATTACAGGATGTGAAAAGCATCGGCAAAAAGGGCGACCTAATCAATGCAAGTGAGGGCTATGCAAAAAATTTCCTGCTGCCCAAAAAGCTGGCTGTGGAAGCAACCAAAAGCAACCTGAACGATTATGAGCTGAAGCAGAAGGCTGAGGCAAAGCGGAAGCAGGAGGAGCTGGAAAAGGCACAGGCCACAGCGAAGGAATTGGAGGATAAGGTGGTTACCATTCGGGTAAAGACCGGCGGCAACGGCAAGCTGTTTGGCTCTGTGACCAATAAAGAGGTTGCGGAGGAAATCATTAAGCAAACCAAGCTGGATATTGATAAAAAGAAGGTTTCCATCGGCGATCCCATCAAAATGCTGGGCGAAAGAACCGCAGTTATCAAGCTGCACCCCAAGGTAACCGCAGAGGTAAAGGTAAAAATCGTAGAGGCATAACCGCATAGGAGGCGGAAGGCATGGAAGGACAGGAAAATCAAACAGAATATATGCGTGGTGTGCCGCCCCATGATGAAACGGCGGAGCAGGCTGTCCTGTGTTCCATGTTTTTGGATCGGGAGGCGGCCTCGGTTGCGCTTGAAATTTTGCGTGGAGAGGATTTCTACCGCCCTGATCATCGCATGGTGTTTGATGCGGCGGAGGAGCTGTATCGTTCCGGCTCTCCCATTGATATGATTACCGTAAAGAATAAGCTGGAGGAAAAAGGGCAGTTTGAGCAGATTGGCGGCTTGCCCTTTTTGGCAAATCTTTCTGCGGCAGTCGGCAGCTCTGTCAATGTGCGCCATTATGCCGCCATTGTAGAGGAGAAATCTGTTTTGCGGCGCTTGATTCGTACCGCAGGGGAGATTTCGCAATCAAGCTATGAGGGCAAGGCGGATGTCAATGCCATTATGGATACGGCGGAGAAAAGCATTTTTGATATTATGCAGAAGCGCCATTCCGAGCAGTTTCATCATATCCGAGATATTGCGGTCAGCTCGATTGAAAAAATTGAGGATATCTATCGTTCCAAGGGGAAGCTGACAGGTGTGCCGACCGGCTTCGTGGATTTTGACGCCAAAACGGCAGGCCTGCAAAAATCGGATTTGATTTTGCTTGCGGCACGTCCTTCCATGGGGAAAACGGCGTTTGCGCTGAATATCATTCAGAATGCGGCAATCCGTGCCAATGTGCCGACAGCGGTATTTTCTCTGGAAATGAGCAGAGAACAGCTTGTGAACCGTATGCTTTGCTCCGAGGCAATGCTGGATGCGCAAAAGCTGCGTACCGGCGAATTGGAGGATAACGATTGGACGGAGCTGATTCGTGCCATGGGGCCTCTTTCCGAAGCACCGATTTACATTGATGATACCCCCGGCGTGACACCGATGGAGGTACGCTCCAAGTGCCGTCGGCTGAAGGTGGAAAAGGGACTGGGGCTGATTGTCATTGACTATTTGCAGTTGATGAGCGGCAACAGCAGAAACGATTCCCGTCAGCAGGAGATTTCTGAAATTTCCCGTTCCTTGAAGGCGATTGCAAGGGAAATGGAGGCACCTGTGATTGCATTGAGCCAGCTGAGCCGTGCCTGTGAGCAGCGCGCAGACCACCGCCCCATGCTTTCCGACCTGCGTGAGTCCGGCGCGATTGAGCAGGATGCGGATGTGGTTGCCTTCCTCTATCGTGATGAATATTATTTCCCTGATACAGAGAAGAAGAACCAAGCCGAGCTGATTATCGCAAAGCAGAGAAACGGCCCGACAGGTACGGTGGATTTGACTTGGCTGGGACAGTATACAAAGTTTGGGAATTTCTTGAAAAAATATTGAATATGCTTGCCCGGGGGGATTCCTTCGGGCTTTTTAAGTATATAAAGGAGGAGAAGAAGATGTTCAGACCAATGAGAAGAAGTAAGCAGGCGCTTTCCGCACAGGAAACGAAGGCACTGCTTTCCGCAGAAAAAAGAGGGATTCTTGCGGTGAATGGGGATGAGGGCTACCCCTTCGCGATTCCTGTCAATTATTATTATGACGATGCGCAGGGAAAAATCTTTATCCATGGCGGCAAGGCGGGGCATAAGGTGGATGCACTGAAAAGGGACGATAAGGTCTGCTTCACCGTTTATGGCAACGAAGCCTTTGAAGAAGGGGATTGGGCACCCTATCTGCACAGCGTGGTTGCCTTCGGCAGATGTAAGCTGGTTGCGGACGCAGGGCAGACGGAGGACAGAGTGCGAGAGCTGGCACTGAAATATTACCCTACAAAAGAGGAGGCTGAAGCGGAAATCGCAAAGAGTATCCATGCGGTGCAGCTTTATGAAATTACGATTGAACACATGACGGGCAAACGCGTACATGAAAAATAAGGAATAGGGAGCAGGGAAAAAAGGGAGAATGAGAAATTCTCTCTTTTTTTCTGCCATTTCTTACAATTTTCTTACGATTTCGGGAAAGGTCTTCCTTGTTGGACAAAGGTATGGTATATATGAAGCAGAAGATTCCGGCAAAGAAGGAAGGGACGGAAACCGTAAGGGGGACAGATGCATGAGCAGGGACGATAGGCGCATTAAAAAATGGAGATCCGCAGGAACATTGGGCGAGCTTTATCTGAAGGAGATGGCAGAGCAGGGCTTGCTTCTGGAGGACATGACACATCTGAAATACATCTTTCGCGAGGACGAGCCGCAGCACCTGCGCTACCGTATCGAGGAGCTGGAGCATGTGCCGACGGACGAGGAACGGGCGGAATATGCGAAGGATGGCTGGCAGGAGGTCTGCCATTATGAATTGGAATATGTTTTTGCAAAGGAATGCAGTGCGGATGAGCCGGAGGTGTCGCAGGAAACGGTGCTGCGGGATCTGGATAAAAAAATAGAGAAGGAGAAAGGGAGTATTCGTGAAACAAAGATTGGGCTTTTGATTGCTTTGGTTATTCTGGCTGTGTGCGTCTTTAGCATGGGAAGGGCGGCGCTGAGCGGAGATACCCTTCTGATAGCACTGAGATTCTTTGGGCCAACTGCTCTGATTGCTTTTGCAGGAGGCTATTGGGAGATACGCAAGCTGCGGCGGAAAAAGGAGAGGGTCGAGGATGGCGATATCCCCGATGAATACACAAACTGGCGCAAGGATCGTGTGATAAAGGCGCTTCTGGCGCTGGTGGGCGTTGTTCTTGTTGTCGGCGGAACCTATTATGGCGGCAACTTTAATGATAAAACCTTCGACCTGCCGAAGAAAAGCACCTACGCCAATCTGCCTGCGGTGCGTCTGGAAAGTCTGATAGATGAACCCTTGACCCGATGCGGTGAAAGCATTGATCCCGCACAGGAGGGGCTTCACATGAACGCCAATCAGTTTGATGGGATGATGTATCAGACGATAAAGCGGATGGGGGGACTTTATAACTACGGCGTGGAGCATCGCTATGAGCTGCGAACCAAGCGGGATTTGGAGACCAAGCAATATATGCAGGATGCAGAAGGAACAGAATGGAGATTGGACACACGCTATATCTGCTTTCGTCGGGAACGGGATGCCGAAAAGCAATATGATAAGAATATCGAGAATGAAAGGCTGACCGAAGAAAGATGGCAGGAGAGGGGGCATGAGTTTCCTGCCTCCGAGGAAATTTCCATGGAATATCCTGCGTTTTCCTGCCTGCATGTCTGCCGCACGGAGTGGAGCGAATCGGTTAGCTATCATGTGCTTTGCAGGGACGGTGAAAGGCTGATGGAGCTGGATTATATGGGACGAGAGATAGACCCCGAACAGCTTCTGGCGGAGATAGAAAAGGTTTTTGCCGCGCAGGAAGGCTGAAGCAAAAAAACAGAAAAAATAAAAAAGCGAAATCCTTGTGAAAATGAGGACTTCGCTTTTTTTTGGAAATCAACCCTCCAACTGAGAGGTGCAATGGGGGCATCTGGTTGCCTCAATCGCAATTTCGGATTTGCAGAAGGGACATTCCTTTGTGGTGGGTTCCTCTTCCGCAGGGGGTGCAGGGCGTTTCAGCTTCACCAAAACCTTCAGTGCCGCAAAGATGACGATTGCCATAATCAGAAAATCCAACACCTGTGTGAGAAAGGAGCCATAAGCAATGGTTGCGGTTGCCGCCTGTGCATCTGCAAGGGTGGCATAGGTGTTGCCGTCCAGTGGCAGATAAAGCTGGCTGAAATCCGCACCACCGGTCAGCTTGCCGATGACGGGCATAACCAAATCGTTTACAAAGGAAGTAACGATTTTGCCGAATGCACCGCCGATGATAACGCCGACTGCCAAATCTACAACATTGCCCTTCATGGCAAATTCTTTAAATTCTTGAATGGTATCCTTCCATGCCATAGAAAATCCTCCTGATATGCTTGAGATAAAAATGTTTTTCTTAATTTCCTTCTTGATTTCTTCCTTAATATAGTTAAAACCTTTTTTCAGTATAGCAAAAAACAGGCACTTCTCCAATAGAATTTAAAAACTTTTGTTAAATTTTCAGAAAGGGTGTTGACGCAAAAATTTTGAAGGCATATACTAAATACAATGGGTAAGAATGTAATGCGTACGGAGGTGAACGAAATGGACGGCAGTCATAGTAAAGATGCAATTCCTTTAGAGCCTGAGGGCTATCGACGATCTGAGAGAAATTTTACCGTGCATTTCGGTCAGCTTTTTTGGATACAACAGAGTTGACTGTGGTTTTTTATGCCCTTTTTTGAATGAATGCACGGTATGCGGAGAAACTTTTTTGGAAGGCATACGGTGCTTTTTTATTTGAATTTGGGGTGAAAAAATGACAGACATGAACGAAGAAATGCAGATTTTGTTCGATAACTACACAGCTTTGATGGAAAGCGGACAATATTTGCAGTTAAAGCAGGAATTGAACGAGGAGCAGCCTGCCAATATCGCAGAATATTTTGAGGAGCTGACGGCGGAAAAGCAGCTTTTTATCTTCCGCCTGCTTTCTAAGGATGTGGCGGCAGAGGTGTTCTCTTATATGGATAATGATACACAGGAGCATATTGTGCAGTCCATTACAGACCGAGAGGTGCGCAACATTGTGGATGAAATGTTCTTGGATGATACGGTGGACTTTCTGGAGGAGGCCCCTGCCAATCTGGTAAAGAAGGTGCTGAGAAACACGGATGCAGGCACAAGACAGTTGATTAACCGCTTTTTGAATTATCCGGAAAATTCCGCAGGCAGCCTGATGACGATTGAATTTGTACGCTTGCGTGCCAATTTGACTGTTGCCAATGCCTTAAGCGAAATTAAGCGGGTTGGGATGGATAAGGAGACGATTTATACCTGTTATGTGACGGATGCACAGCGAAGGCTGCTGGGCGTAATCCCTCTGCGAACCCTGATTTGTGCCGAGGATGACAGCTTGGTTGGCGATTTGATGGAGGATGATGTTATTTCCGTACACACCCTGGATGACCAGGAGGAGGTTGCAAACATCTTCAAGAAATATAACTGGATGGCATTGCCCGTTACGGATACAGAGGGACGCTTGGTTGGGATTATCACTGTCGATGATATTGTGGATGTTATCGAGCAGGAAACCACCGAGGATATGGAGCTGATGAATGCTGTCCTGCCTTCTGATGATGAATATTTGAAAATGAGCGTGCTTGCGTTGGTGAAAAACCGTATTCCGTGGCTTTGCGTGCTGATGATTTCGGGTACCCTGAGTGCCTTTGTGATTGGGATGTATCAGCATTTGCTGGATTCCGTTGTGGTGCTTTCCAGCTTTATGACGATTATCACAGGCACGGGTGGTAACGCAGGCTCACAGGCCTCGGCGATGGTCATTCGTGGCTTGGCACTGGGGGATATCCAGATTCGAGATACCTTTCGGGTTGTGTTTAAGGAGCTGAGAATCGGGCTGCTTTGCGGCTTGATTTTGGCGGTTATCAATATGGCGAGAATGACCTTCTTTGACCACAGCACCCCTTTTAATGTTGATTTGACGGTTTCCATCAGCATGGGGGTTGCCGTTGTTTTGGCAAAAACCTTGGGCTGCATTTTGCCTATTTTGGCGAAGGCGGTTAAGCTGGATCCGGCGATGATGGCAGGCCCGTTGATTTCTACGGTTGTGGATGCGATTGCATTGGTGGTTTATTTCAGCATTGCAACGGTGTTGGTGCTGTAAGGAGAAGAAAGGAGAAGAAAGGAAAATGTGGAAAAAACTTTGTTTTATATGGACGATTGCTGTTTTTTTGCTGTGCGGTGGAGGATCTGCGGCAGCAGCGGAGCTTTCGGTTTTTTATAACGGAAAGGCAGTGGAATTTAATGAAGGCATGGGAATGCCTTATATCGAGGATGACCGTGTGCTGATTCCCTTGCGTGCGGTTGCACAGGGCATGGGCAAGCAGGTGGAGTGGAAGGCAAGTACAAGGCAGGTGGTTGTTTCTGATGGTCAAACAAAAATCCGCTTGACGATTGGGAGCAAGACTGTATTGGTAAATGATACACCGATGGTAACGGATGTGCCTGCTGCCATTAAAAATGACAGAACCTATGTGCCGTTGCGTTTTGTGAGCCAATGCTTAGGCGCAAAGGTCGACTGGGACGGTGTTGCCAGAAGGGTTACGATTACAGAGAAACAGGCGGAAAGCACTTTGATGGAGGGAGCCTTGCACACTTCTGCGGTTGGAGAGCTGAACTATTTGCTTTATACGCCTGAAAAACCGAGAGATAATTTGCCGTTGATTCTTTATCTGCATGGCGGAAGCGGAAAGGGAAACGACCTAAGCTTGCTGTTTGAGGCGGATAGCTTGCCGAAATTTTTGCAGGAGGGACGGATTTCCAATTTGGATGCCTATGTGGTAATGCCGCAGTTGCCGGCAGGCAAAAAAGGCTGGGAGGAAGTCATGCCGGCACTGGAAGAGCTGATTGCCGCTATGGAGAAAACCTATGGTGTTGATGCAGACCGTGTCAGCCTGACAGGACACAGTATGGGCGGCACAGGGGTTTGGTCTATGGTGCTGAAAAAACCGGAGCTGTTTTCTGCGGCCGCACCTTTGAGCGGCAGTGTGCGCTTAACGGCAGGGCAGAATTTACAGGCACTTTCCGATTTGCCGATTTGGGCGTTTGTCGGAACGGCAGACACGATTGTACCGCCTGCCTCCTCGGAGAAAATGGTGGAGCAGTTGAAGAAAAACAATGCTAAGGCGGACATTACCTTTTTGGAAGGAGATACACATTTTGATGTGCCGACCTCTGTTTATCTGGATAAAAAACTGGATTTGCTTGGGTGGCTGATAAAGCAGGAAAGAAAATAAAAAGGATAAAAACGAAAAACGGTGTCACAAGCTTATTATGTGATGCCGTTTTTTTGTGCGGATAATTTTGCCACATGGAGAGATACTATTTCCAAAATTGAAAAAAGGAGATGGGAGCTTGAAATGGAATTTTTTGGCATGGGCGCAGCTTTTGTTTTTTGCGCTGGGTGCATGGTATTTTTGGAGGAGCAGTCGCAAAAAAGGTGCAGGGGAGGGCTTGCGTTATGAGGACAACATCATTGAGATGGATAAGCTGTTGGCGATGGAGGAAACCAAGCTGACAGAGCCGCTGACGGAGCAGGCAAGACCGCACAGCTTGGAGGAAATCATTGGGCAGGAGAATGGTGTCAAGGCATTGCGTGCGGCACTTTGTGGCCCGAATCCGCAGCATATTTTGATTTATGGGCCGCCGGGGGTGGGGAAAACTGCGGCGGCAAGGCTGATTTTGGAGGAGGCGAAAAAAAGAAAGGACTCTCCTTTTAAAGAGAAGGCGAAGTTTGTGGAAATGGATGCAACCACATTGCAGTTTGATGAGCGAAACATTGCCGATCCCTTGCTTGGCTCGGTGCATGATCCCATTTATCAAGGGGCAGGGGCATTTGGCAATGCAGGGATTCCGAGACCTCGCCCGGGTGCTGTTTGTGAGGCGCATGGCGGTGTGCTGTTTATTGATGAAATCGGGGAGCTGCACCCCATTCAGATGAACAAGCTGCTGAAGGTGCTGGAGGATAGAGTGGCGCATTTTCAAAGCAGCTATTACAGCCGCAGCAATAAAGCGATTCCGCCGTATATCCATCGGATTTTTCAAAAGGGGATGCCTGCGGATTTTCGTTTGATTGGTGCAACCACACGCAGTCCGCAGGAGATACCGGAGGCACTGCGTTCTCGGTGTACGGAAATCTTTTTTGAGCCGTTGAACCGAGCCGCTGTGGAGCAGATTGCGGAAAACAGCCTTAGGCGTGTGGGCGTTCCCTATGAGGCAGGCCTTGGCGGCAGGATAGCGGCGTATGCAAGCGGCGGCAGGGATGCGGTCAATTTGGTGCAGGTGTTGACCTCCTTGGTCTGCATGGAGGGGAAGGCTTTGGTTACGGCAAAGGATTTGGAATGGGCGGCGGAGGCAGGGAAATATCAGCCGCTTTATCGGCAGAGGATTGCAGAAAAAGCACAGGTCGGCGTGGTAAATGGCTTGGGGGTGCAGAGCAACGGCTGTGGGATGCTGCTTTCGGTAGAAGCGGTGGTGCAAAGGGGGGCAGGCGGCCTAACCGTGACAGGCATTGTGGAGGAGGAGGAGCTGAAAAACGGGCAGGGAACGGCAAGGCGCAAGAGCAATGCACGTTCTGCGGCAGAAAATGTGCTGACGCTTTTGGAGCGTCTTGGTTTTTTGGGGGAGGCGTATCATGTGCATCTCAATTTTCCCGGTGGGATTCCTGTGGATGGCCCCTCGGCAGGGGTAGCCATGCTTTTGGCGGTTTATTCTGCCTTAACCGAAACGCCGATATCGAATGAGCTTGCATTGACAGGCGAAATCGGTTTGCATGGGCAGGTGCTTCCTGTGGGCGCAGTGGAGGAAAAGCTGGCGGCGGCGAAGGAGGCAGGCGTGAAAAAGGCCTTGATTCCCAAGCAAAACTGGAAGGAAGGCTATCACCGCTTGGGGATAGAGGTGGTTCCTGTCGGTACGGTGGAGGAATTGCTGCGTGCGGCATTTCTTTTGGAGGAAACGGCACTTTCGGAGGGACTTCATTTTTTGCGGGAGAAGGAAATCGGATGAAAATGAAATGCAAAAGCTCTGTGCAGGAGAAGGTTTTGCGCAGAGCTTTTTTGAAACGAATTATTCGGTTTCTCTGAAAATGGTACGGAAAATCAATCGCACGAGGGGGCCGCAGTAAAACAGCTGATAGCAGATAGCCATGGGGAAATTGCGTGCCCATGTCTGCACCCATGTGCAGAAATCGGGTTTGTTAAAAAGCACTGTGGCAATCAGACTCATCACAGGGCACATGATACAGCAGATGCAGATAGAGATTGCAAAGGTAATCAGCTGCGGTCTGTCATCGGGGCGCATTACCTGAAA
Source organism: uncultured Anaerotignum sp. (assembly GCF_934277605.1). Taxonomy (GTDB): domain Bacteria; phylum Bacillota; class Clostridia; order Lachnospirales; family Anaerotignaceae; genus Anaerotignum_A. The sequence continues at coordinate 30,842 of NZ_CAKQVD010000006.1, read as the reverse complement.
GGCAAGAGCTGTCGCAAGTTTGCCGACGATAAAAAATTCCAGCACAAAGGCAATCGGGAACATGATTGGCATTTCATGCAGTGCGGAAAGAAATGTCATGGTGGAAACACCGTCTGTGTTCCATGCAACATTATACACAATCATACCGTATACCATAACGGCTGCCATGATGGCGGTGAAAACAGCGTCTTGAAATTTGTTTTTTGGCATAAAAAATCCTCCTGAATCATAACTTTATGTGTTGTTCGTTATCATCCGGAGGGAGTGTGCGTTTCCAATTTATTACCATATCTTATTAGTATTTTTAATAGTATATCATATTTTTATGAGTATTACAAGAAAAACCAGGATTTTATTTTTCGACAGAAAGCTGTGTAGGTTTTATTTTTCGACAGAAAGCTGGGATTTGACCGCAGGAGAGATTTATTGTATACTATTTAGTTAAGGCGAAGCCTTGAATTTTTTGGGGGTTTTCGCCGAATGGATACAAAAAATAAAGCTTTTTATAAGGATTTTGATATACGAGGTGAAAAAAAGCATGGAGATGAAACAAACGATTCTTGCGCCGATGATTGCGCTGAGAGGGATGACGATTTTTCCCGGCATGGCAATCAGCTTTCCGTCAGGCAGACAGAAGTCTTTGGATGCACTGCAGGCGGCGGAGGAAAATGGGAGGGAAATTTTTTTGGTTACACAGAGAGATCCTGTTACGCCGGATCCTTCCAGAAATGATTTATACGATATCGGGGTTTTGGCAGAGCTGAAGCAGGTGTTGAAGCTGCCCGGCAATCTCACGCACGTTGTGGTGGAGGGGAAAAGCCGTGCAAGGCTTTTGAATATTCATGTGAAAAACTGCGACTATGCCGAAATTTCAACCATTCCGCAGGATTTTGACGAGGAGCCGAGCGAGCAGGCACAGGCCATTATGAAAATTGCGGTGGAGGAATATGATAATTATTTGAAGCTGGCAAACAATACGGCGGCGTTGGATTTGATGGGAAATGTGGTTGCGGCGAAAAAGCCCGGCGAGCTTGCGGATGTGATTGCCGCAGGGATGGAGCTTCCCTATAACAGAAAGCAGGATTTTTTGGAGCGGCTGAACCCGTATGAACGCTTGCAGGAGATAATCACAACCATGCAGAAGGAATGTCAGGTTTTGGAAATCAAGCGTGAAATCGAAAGCAAGACAAAGGAAAAAATCGACAAAAACCAAAGAGAATATTATCTGCGTGAGGAAATGAAGGTAATCCAAGAGGAATTGGGCGATAAGGACGGTGTCGGCGCAGATGCGGCAAAATACCGTGCGCGGTTGGAGGAGAAGAATCCCCCGACCTATGTAAAGGAAACGATTGAGAAGGAAATTGACCGTATGCTCAAAATTCCCGTTACCTCTCCCGAATCGAATGTTTCCAGAACCTATATCGAAACGCTGCTTTCTCTGCCTTGGGTGGAAACAACAAAGGAAGCCTTTGATTTGGCAGAGGCGGAGAAAATTCTGGATGAGGACCATTACGGCATGAAAAAGGTCAAGGAGCGGATTTTGGAATACTTGGCCGTTCGCAAAAATGCACCCGAGGAGCATGCCACCATTCTTTGCTTGGTGGGCCCTCCGGGTGTGGGGAAAACCTCGATTGCACGCTCTGTGGCAAAGGCACTGAACCGCAATTATGTGCGGATGTCCTTGGGCGGGGTGAAGGATGAGGCGGAAATCCGTGGGCATAGAAGGACCTATATCGGTGCAATGCCCGGGCGTATCATCAATGCGATGAAGCAGGCAGGCACCATCAATCCGCTGATGCTTTTGGATGAGGTGGATAAGCTGGGGGTTTCCCATAACGGAGATCCTGCGGCGGCACTTTTGGAGGTTTTGGACGGCGAGCAGAACAGCACCTTCCGTGACCATTTTGTTGAGCTGCCGTATGATTTATCCAAGGTGCTGTTTATGTGTACCGCAAACAGCCTGGATACCATTCCCGGCCCACTGCGTGACAGAATGGAATTGATTACACTTTCCAGCTATACCGCACAGGAAAAGCTGCACATTGCACAGGAGCATTTGCTGGAAAAGGAAAGAAAGCGGCACGGCTTGACGGCAAGGCAGTTGAAAATCAAGACAGATGCCATGGAGGATATCATTGACGGCTACACCAGAGAGGCAGGGGTGCGCCGGTTGGAGCGTACCATCGGAGAGGTTTGCCGAAAGACAGTGAAAATGATTTTGGCAGGCGAAAGAAAATCCTTGACGGTTACGAAGAAAAATCTGGAGGAAATTTTAGGCACAAGAAAATTCATGCCGGATACGATTTATCAGGAGCCGCAGGTTGGCATTGTGCGTGGCTTGGCTTGGACGAGCGTTGGCGGCACTACGCTTTCCGTTGAGGTAAACTGCATGGCGGGCGAAGGCAAGTTTAAGGTTACGGGCAATCTGGGAAAGGTTATGCAGGAATCGGCGGAGGCGGCAATCAGCTATATCCGTTCTCAAAGCGAGCGTTTCCGTTTGGAAGCGGATTTTTATAAGAAAAAGGATATACATATTCATATTCCCGAAGGAGCAACGCCCAAGGATGGCCCTTCCGCAGGGGTAACCATGGCGACGGCAATCATTTCCGCATTGACGGGGATTCGGGTGCGCAATGATGTTGCAATGACGGGGGAAATTACCATCCGTGGCAGAGTGCTTGCCATCGGCGGCTTGCAGGAGAAGGTGCTTGCGGCGAAGAAGGTCGGGATTCGGACAGTGGTTCTGCCGAAGGAAAACGAAAAGGATTTGGATGAAATCATGGATGAAATCAAGGACGGAATGCAGTTCGTTTTGGCAGAAACCATGGAGGATGTGTTGCGGGCGGCATTGGTGAAGGGAGAAAAGACGCATGAAGGTAAAGCAGTGTGATTTAAAATATATCGGGACGAATTTTTCGCATTATCCCATGGATGGCAAGCCTGAGATTGCCTTTGCGGGAAAATCCAACGTCGGCAAATCTACGCTCATCAATGCGATTTTGGGCAGAAAGGCATTGGCAAGAACCAGCTCTCAGCCAGGGAAAACACGCACCATCAATTTTTACGGTGTCAATGACATGATGTATGTGGTTGACCTGCCCGGCTATGGCTATGCCAAGGTGCCGAAATCCGAGGTGGCAAAATGGGGACAGATGATGGAGGATTATCTGACACGCAGAGAGGAGCTGCGTGCCATTATCCTGCTGATTGATATTCGCCATGAGCCGGGGAAAAATGATATTATGATGTATGATTGGCTGAAGCATTTCGGCTTTGATATCATCATTGCGGCAACAAAATCCGATAAGCTGAACCGCAGCCAGATTCCCAAGCAGCTTGCGGTGATTCGGAAAACGCTGAAATTGCAGCCGCAGGATGTGCTGATTCCCTTCTCCGGCGAGAAAAAAACAGGCGTGGAGGAGCTTTGGGCGGAAATTGAGAAATTTTTACCCGGCGGGGAAAAGGCGGCGGCCTTTGATGCGGAAGCAGAAGAATAAGGCTTTTCTGCAAAAGAAGCTGATGAAAAGAGTCTATATGGAGATAGACTCTTTTTTATTGCGAAATTATTTTGCGATTCTTTAAAAAAACTTAAACATTGCTGAAAGAAAGTCTAAAACTTCTTTGCTATGATAGATGCAGATGAAGAAAGAACAAGCAATAGGAGGCGTTTTTATGACAAACCAAAAAAACCGATTTTTTACATTTGTGGTTTCCTGCTGCCCCGGCGCAGGGGAAATGTATATGGGGCTGTATAAGCAGGGCATAGGCTTGATGGGGCTGTTCTTCGGCACGGGTGCATTGGTGGCATGGCTGGGCTTAGGAGAATTTCTGCTGTTTATCTGCCCGATTGTGTGGTGCTACAGCTTTTTCCATACGCATAGCCTGCGGGGCATGAGCGAGGAGGCATTTGCGGCTGTGGAGGATAAATTTTTCTTCGAGGACTATGTGGATTGGAGCAGGGATTGGCAGTTTACGAAAAAGCACCGCCGTTTGTTTGGGGTGGTATTGCTTTTGATTGCGCTTTCTGTGCTGTGGAGACAGGGCATGGATTTGCTGGGATATTACTTTTCTATTCCCAATTTCCTTTGGGGCTTGAGCAGCAGCTTGCCGCAGATTGTGATTGCTGTTGTAATTCTGGTTGTGGCACTGCGCCTGATGCGTGAGCCGAAGGAGGAAAATGCAGAAACGGAGGAAGAAGCAGAAACGGAGGAAGAAGCAGAAACAGAAGAATAAGCAAGGAAAAACAGAAGGGTCTAAAAGGCGCTTCTGTTTTTTTATGGCATTTGAACGGTGCAGGAGAGCATATTTTTCTTGCAAGCGGAATAGATTCCAAGTAGGAAGAAAGAAAGGCTTGACTTATATTTTTGAATGTTAAGATAGCGTAAAAATCTTGTGCAAAATAACGATAGTAGAATGGTGTGAATTTTGTTGTTTCTTTAACAAAAATGCGGATAAATATTGATAAATCGGTGTTTTAGTAAGTTTCTGTTTATTGAATGAACGAAAAAAATTTACAGTATTTTAACGGATGGAAAAATTTTTTATGGTGTCGAAATGCACAAAAAATGGATAAAATCAATGATTTTAATAGAGATAACAGATAAAAAGATGGATAAAAAATGGAAAAAAATTGAAATTTTTGAAAAAATAACTTGCGCTATGGTCATTTTTTATGTATGATATAGATGTGTTCCACAGGAAGTAGATGGAACGGTGCAGAAGCATCCCCGAAAACAGAAGGCGCGCGATTCTGGTTTGGATGTTGATGCAAAGATTGGTTCATCTTTTTTCAAAGAAAAGAGGAGGGAAGAAGTATGATTGAAACTTTTAACGGCTTTGTAACAAAAATCAACGGCTTTGTATGGGGTCCCGTCATGCTGTTTCTTTTGGTGGGTACCCATGTATTCTTGACAATCAGAACAGGTGTGATTCAGAGAAAGACATTCACAGGGATTAAGCTTTCCGTAACCCCTGATGAAGAAGCAAGCGGGGACGTATCCGGCTTTGGTGCGTTGGCAACGGCGCTGGCGGCTACCATCGGTACCGGTAACATCGTAGGTGTTGCAACAGCAATCGGCACAGGCGGTCCCGGTGCGGTTTTCTGGATGTGGATGACAGGTCTGTTCGGTATGGCAACAAAATTCGGTGAAGCAACACTGGCTGTAAAATATCGTGTAAAAGCAAAAGACGGCTCTTACATCGGTGGTCCCATGTACGCTCTGGAAAGAGGGCTTGGTCAGAAATGGTTGGGCGTTATCTTTGCGATTTTCACAGGTATTGCCTGCTTTGGTATCGGTAACATGACACAGGGTAACTCCATTGCTGAATCCGTAAACGGTACATTCGGCATTCCTAAGGTTGTAACAGGTATTATTTTAATGATTATCACAGGTTTGGTTATCCTGGGCGGCGTTAAGTCTATCTCCAAGGTATGTGAAAAGCTGATTCCTCTGATGGCTGGTCTGTATATTGTTGGTTGTCTTGTAATTTGTATCATCAATGGTGCTTATCTGCCCGCAGCCTTCAGCGCAATCGTAAGAGGCGCATTCAATCCTCAGGCAGTTGGCGGCGGTTTTGTCGGCGCAACAATCGTAATGTGTATCCGTGCCGGCGTATCCCGTGGTCTGTTTACAAATGAATCCGGTTTGGGTTCTGCTCCTATCGTTGACGCTTGTGCGGCAACAAGAAACCCTGCAAGACAGGCGTTGATTTCCATGTCCGGTGTATTCTGGGATACTATCGTTGTATGCTTGATGACAGGTCTGGTTTTGGTATCCTCCATCATTAAGAACCCCGTTGGTATGGAAGGCTTACAGGGCGCACAGATGACAGCAGGTGCTTTCGGTGCAATCCCCGTGATCGGTCCCTTCGTTCTGACATTTGGTCTGATTACATTTGCATGGTCCACCATTCTGGGTTGGTCCTACTACGGTGAACGTGCATGGGTATATCTGGTAGGCGTTAAGGCAATCAAGCCCTTCCGTGTGGCTTGGACAATCGTTGTACTGATTGGCTGCTCCGCAGCGCTGGACGTTGTTTGGAATGTAGCCGATACACTGAACGCAAGTATGGCATTCCCTAACTTGGTTGCTCTGCTCGGTCTGAGTGGTGTTATCGCATCCGAAACAAAGAAATATGTTTGGGATAAGGACGCTGAAATGGGCGGTCTGATGAAGTGGATGGATGACGTAGCTCCTTCCGTAGACAAATAAATGTTTCCATAAAAACTCCTTAAAATGAGAAGAACGGCATAGCCAAAGGGCTGTGCCGTTTTTCTGTCATTTTTAATCGTTTGTGATATCCCCGTTTCCACTGCTGACAGGAATGCTCTCTCCTAAAAAGCGGGGCTTTTGTTTCAGTGCCGCTGCACAAAAATCCTTTGCTCTTGCGAGAATTTCTCTTGCCTCTCGATAGGCTTGTCCTCTGTAATTTACATCTGCCGCCGCCACACCATAGGCATCCAAGCCAAGCCTTTTGGCGATATATAACGCTCTTGGCAGGTGGTAGCCTTGGCTGACAATCAGCACCCTTTTTGTACAGAAGATTTCCTTGGCACGATACACGCTGTCATAGGTGGAAAAGCCGGCGTGGTCCATAAAAATATCTGCGGAGGGAACACCGCTTTCCTTTGCAAGCGTTTTCATGGTGTTGACCTCATCATAGGCCTTTGTGCCATGGTCGCCGCTCATCAAAAGCGTTTCGGAGGCACCTGCCCGATATAATGCAATGCCTGTTTCCAGTCTATCCGTCAGCATTCGGCTTGGTGTGCCATCGGGGCGCACGCCGCAGCCCAGAACCAAAATGCAATCCGCCTTCTGCTTTGCCGCCTCCTCAACGGTCAGGATACGCTCTGCCGTTTGGCCTTTCATGTAGGCGCTTAAGCCGAGTATCGCCGAACAGCCAAGTATGCCTATACAGACGAGGAGGAGAAAAATCCGTTTCCATAAAGTCATACTATCCCTCATTTCTGCTTCGGGAGAGTTCCTCTCGATAAAAGGCAACCACCCTTGTATAGTCCTCCTGTGACAAGGCCTCTCTGCCGTTTTCCGAAAGAGTATATACCCCCTTTTCCACACGCTGAAACCATTTATCATAATTGCGGCTCAAAAGGGGTGTCAATTCCTCCAAGCCCATTTCTCTCAATTCCGCAAGAGAAAGCTTGCCTGCCCGCTCCAATAGGCACGCCAGACGGATGGATTTTTCCCGATAGGCTGTGATGATTTTCCGCCTTGTCATGCCGCCGATATTTTCGGCAAGCTGTCTGCCATCCAATTCTGCCTGCAGCTGCTCCTTTTTGCGTTTGTTTTTGCGAATCATGCTGTCGGAGGGAGTCAGCACAACATCTACGGCTTTGAGTGGGCTATCCAGTGCGACGGTCAAGAGCCCCAGCTCCAAGCGCTTTAAAAGACGCAGCATATCCCTCCATGCCTTTTCCTTTGCGCTCCTTTGGGGGCGGGGGATGGCAACATAGACCTCATCCGTCAGGCTTTGCCGCTCCAATGCCTGATAGACCAATTTCAGCCCAAATGCCTTTTTCAGCTCCACCACAACAAGCGTGCCATCCTTTTGGGCGGCGATATCGCAATGCTTGACCTCCGCCTGCACCTGATAGCCCTCTGTTTCCAAGAAGGCACGAATCGGCTCATATAAATCTGTTTCCTTAAAATCTGTCATGGCTCATTCCTTTGCCATAAAGGCTTCGATTTCTTCCACTGTTTTGATCATGGCGGCAGTCATTACCTCGTTGCCGCTTTCGGTTACCAAAACATCATCCTCAATGCGAATCCCGATTTCCCATTCCTCGATATACAGCCCCGGCTCTACCGTCAGCACCATGCCCGGCACAAGCATACGGTCGCCATATCTGCCGATATCATGCGTTTCTGCGCCAAGATAGTGGCTGACACCATGATAATAATAGTTTGCCACATCCTCCTTGGTTTCGACCAAGCCGATTTTCTTTAGGGCTGTGAAATAATAATCCTTCAGCAATTCATTCAGACTGCTGAACAGCACGCCGGGGCGGATGGCATCAATGACCTTCTGCTGTCCCTCCAGCACGATGTTATAAACCAGTTTTTGCCGCTCTGTAAATTTGCCGTTGACAGGGAAGGTGCGGGAAATGTCTCCGTTATACCACTGCCACTGTGCGCCTGCATCAATCAAAATCAATTCGCCATCGGCAACAGGCTGATTATTCTCCACATAATGCAAAATGGTTCCTCTTTTGCCGCCTGCCGCAATGGTGCGGAATGCTTTTTCCCTTGCACCGTTTTGCATGAGCGTGTAATCATACGCCGCCTCGATTTCATATTCCTTTTGGTTGGGCTTGGCGGTTTTCATCATGGCCTCAATGCCCAAGCGGGTAATATCCATAGCCTTACGCATACGCTCCAGCTCCCAATCCTCCTTAACCAAACGCATTTCGCTGAACAGGGGATAGAGGTCGCCGAGAATCATCTGCGGTGCATGGCGGTGTACCTTTTCGGCAAAGCGCAGAGCGGGGGAGCGTTCCTCTCTCCATTCTCTGTTTTCCATATCAAGCCAAAGCTTTTTTATGCCGTTTTTGAACAGATAGGAGGAAAACTCCTCCTCGAAGGTATCCAGCCACCCGATATTTGTAATGCCGCTGCGTTCGGTTGCCTCCTCTGCGGTCATGCTTGCGCCCACCCATTTTGCCATTATGCCGTTATCTCTGGGGATATAGAGGGTTTCCTCCACGCCGGTTCTGGTTTTTGCCAAGAACAAAATGCAATCCTCTCGGTCAATGCCTGTGACATAATAAAAATTGCGGTCCGGGGAGAAGGGGTAGCTTTCATCCCCTCGCTTGACAGGGGCTTTCCCTGCAAACAAGACTGCCACTGAAAATTGCTCCATCCGTTTGAATAGCTTTTCTCGGTTCTTTTTCCATATTTCGTTCATACTGTATGCACCGTTCCTTTCCTCTTGGATTGCTTTTGTTGATTGAAAACGCCCTGCATCATACGCAAGGATTTTTTAAGCTTATTCCACAATCAAAAAGCCCTTTTCCGTAAAAAATGCCCGCAATGCCTTTTTTTCTGCCACAACTCTGCCCTGCACGGCATCGCCCTTGCCGCCGCCCTTACAGCCGAAGGGCTCCTTCATTTCATCCGTAAAGGTGCGGGCGTCCTTTTCGGCACTGAGCAGAACAAACGCATAGCTCTCGCCTGCCTTGGAGAACACTGCCGCACGCTTGGCGCCCTTTTGCAAAAGCAAATCCGCAAAATGCGTCAGGTCCTTGCTGTTCAGCCCATCGCTGAAAAAAAGGATATTTTCTGTTCCCTTCGGCATTTGCTCCGCTTTTAATGTGAAATAGCTCCATTTGAGCTGATGCAAGGTCTGAAGCAGCATATCCCGTTCGGCAAGCAGATTTTTGACTGCGGCATCTGTTTTTATGCTCGGTACGGAAAGCAGCCTGCCGACCTCGGCGGAAACCTCGTTTTTCTTGCGGTAATCCTGTAAGGCACGCTTGCCGCAAAGCAGCTCCATGCGTGTGCCGCCCTTGTAGTTTTGCATCCCGATAATCTTAATCTGCCCGATTTCGCCTGCCAGCTTGACATGGGTGCCACAGCAGGCGCAGCAGTCATAATCGCCCACATTGACAATGCGCACCTGTCCCTCCAGCTCCTTTTTGCTGCGATAGTCCAGCTTTGCCAATTCCGCAGGGGAGGGATAGCGAATCCCGACGGGGACATTTTTCCAAATGGCCTCGTTTGCCTTTTCCTCCAGCCAAGGCAAATCCTCCGCAGGAATTTTGGTGTTTAAATCAATCGTAATGCTTTCCTTTCCCATGTGAAAGCCGACATTGTCACAGCCGTATTTTCCGCAGATGATGCCGCTTAGAATATGCTCGCCGGAGTGATTTTGCATGAGGTCAAATCGGTTTTCCCAATCAATTTCGCCCGTAACCTCTGTGCCGACGGCCAAGGGCTTATCCGTTGTATGCAGAATCAGATCTCCCTTTTCATGCACATCCAACACCCGCACGCCGCCCAGGGTGCCGATATCCGCAGGCTGTCCGCCGCCCTCGGGGTAGAACAGGGTTCTGTCTAAAACAACAATCCAGTGTTTTTTTTCTTCCTTGCAGTCCAATACCCTTGCCGTAAATGCTGTTGCATAGGCATCGGTATAATATAATTTTTCGGTCATGGCTTTTTCCTCCGTTTTTTCGATTTCGATAGGCTCAGTATAGCATATTTCAAATAAAAGAAAAAGACGCAGGGAGACAAACAAAAACCCCACCGACATAAGCCGATGGGGTTGAATTTCTTATTCGCCGAGATAATCTCTGGGGTTTTGATAAACACCGTTCAACTGAATTTCATAATGGCAATGGATGCCTGTGGACATTCCCGTTGTGCCGGTTGTGGCGATGACATCGCCTTTTTTCACCTTATCGCCAACAGAAACATTCAATTCACTGCAATGTGCATATAAGGTTGTGAAGCCGTTGTTGTGGTCAATCACAACATAGTTGCCGTAGCCGTTATGATACTGTGCGGTTACAACAGTACCGGAGGCGGTTGCATAAATGGGGATGATTTTGCTCTGTGTGGAAATATCAATCCCGCAATGCTTTCTGCCGTCGCTGATGGAAGGATCGGCAGAGGGGTTAAATTCTGTGGAAACAATACGGCTATCCACAGGCCACCCGCTCGGTGCATTGACCAGTGCCGCCAGATAGGTTACGGTATCCGCAACGGCGGAGAAGGAAACGCTTGTCTCATCCATCATAAGATTCATTTTATCCAGATGGGTGGAAAGGGCAGATGCCTTATTGTAGGAGGTGCTGACAAGGGTTGTGAATGTCGGCGCTTCCTCTGCCTCCTTGGTGGGTGCCAATGCGGAGGTCATAGCGGATAAATCCAAAGAGGAGGAATCGGAATCCTCTAGATTGGTAATCTGGTCATACAGGCCCTCTTTTACGGTTTCGATTTCATTCATTTTCTGCTCCAGCTCAGTTGTTTTGTTCTGGATGGCATCAATGCTTTCTGTATATTCGCTGTTTTCGTTTTCCAAAAGCTCTGCACGCTGTTCCAGCTTGCGGCGCTCCCGTTCGGTTTCCAAGAGCTGCTCCTTAGAGGTGTGCAGGTCTACCTTTGTTTTCTGATAGGCACCGACGGTACAAACGGAGCCGCCGACCAGAATGACTGCCGCCGCACAAGCCGCCACAGCATGACGGATGCGGAAATGCAGGGTTTTCTGCTGGCCCTTATGGGAAATATGAAGTGTCAGGAAGTGCTTAGGAGATTCCTGTTGTTGATTTTGGTTTTCACTCTGATTTTCACTCATGCGGGAATATCTCACCTTTCTTTTCAGTCTATCCATAGGGTATTATAATGGAAGATGTTGGTTTTGTAAACTCATATTTCATTAAAAATTTAAATTTTGTAACAATTCGTTAATATTTTGGAGAGTAGACTTTGTATTGACAGGTATGCTATAATAAAAAATACGTTATATTTAGGTAGAAATACACAAGGAAGGGGCTTTGTTATGAAGCCAAACATAGAAATGGGCATCAACGCAGTCCGAAGCGGTCTGCGTGCGGCATCGCTTGGAAAAAAGGCATGGGCTGTGCGGAAACGTCTGCCAAATGCGCAAAGAAAGGCTGTGCAAAAGGCGGCCAAACGGGCGGTGCGGGCAAACAAAACGGCTCTGCGCAAAAAGCAAAGGCGAAGAGCTGTGCAAGGCATCAAGGGCATCGGGCGTGTGGCTTTGATGATACGAAAGAAATATTTTTGAAAAATTAGGACTTAGGAGGACGCCAAAATGGACGAATTGGAAAAAAATGAGACACTGGAGCAGAAGGAAACGGCAGAGCCGAATACGAAAGCTGTTTCCGAGCCTGTTGCGGAGGAAGCTGTTGTAGAAGAAGCTGTTGCAGAAGAAGCTGTTACAGAGGAAGTGACGGAAACACCTGCGGAGGAGCCCGAAGCAGAGGAACCCAAGGCGGAGACACCCGAAGAAGAAGTGAAGGCAGAGGAACCCAAGGTAGAGCCGCCTGCAAAGCAGACAGCGGAAGGGGGCGGCATTTTAGGCATTGTGATTGGCTTGGTGGCATTGATTGCCATTTTGGCGTATGCTTGGATGAACCCGATGGGACAGGCGGCAGATACAGGTGTTTTGTATACAAAGGACGATAATCTGTATTATTATGACTTGAAGAATGAACCCTATCTGGTGCAGGAGGGACTGAGCAACGGCGGTACCTATCATTATTTCTACACTGCATGGGGCGCAGGCGTGACAGAGGATGGCAGCTGCCTGTTTTATTCGGATGATGTGGATGAAAACGGCGGCTTTGTGCTGTATCGCAAGGATGCGAAGGCGGCAGATGCCAAGGCTGTGCAGATTGATACGGATGTTTATGATTACATGGCAAGCAAGGATGGCAAGGTGGCTGCCTATCTGAAAAAGAGCGGAAAAACCTATGCACTTTGCGTATATGACGGCAAAAAAACACAGACCGTCAAGGAGGGCGTGAATCTGGAGAATGATGTTTATGCCTTGAGCGGCGACGGCAAGTATCTGGCGTTTACGGATACGCATGGCATTTTGAATGCGGCTGCAGTCGGCGAAAACATGGAGGACAAGGTGCTTCCCTTGACAGATTCTGCGGAAACCTATGCAATGGCAGAAAAAAGCGGCGTGCTGTATTATGTTGCGGCAGGCAAGGAGGGCTATGATATTTTCAGCTATGACTTTAAGGGCGAGCCTAAGACAACGGTTGAAAATGTTTCTTCCATGGAAATGCTGCCCAACGGCAGAGATGTGCTGTATTGCAAAAAGAGTGACAAAAAGGTGCTTTATAAAGACATTATCGTCGATGACATGGCAGAGCAGGATGCGGCTTTGAAAAAGGGCGATGCGGGCTATGATAAAAAGCTGGAGAGAGATGAAATCCGTAAGGCAATGAAAAACGGCGAGGGTGTTACGCCTTTGCTGCAGGAATGTTATGTGCTGACCGGCGGCAAGAGTGTTTTGGTGGCTGAGGATGTTGTTGCGGCAATTGGCGTGGAAGGCGACAGAGCCTATGTGACCGGCTACAAGGCGAAGGAATTTACACCCATGCACCTTTCCGTTATGGACGGTGGCTTGGATATGGTGGAATATATCTATTATATGTCCTTGAATTACGGCGGCATGGATATTTTCCTGACAGGTGCCGGCGGACAGCTTAGCCTGCTTTCCGGCAGTCAGCCGCAGCTGGACGGCTTAAAAATTTCCGAGGACGGAAGGAAGGCGGCTTATTTGGATACGGATGCCAATACGGGAGAAACCGTTTTGATAGAGCAGGAATTGGGCAAGGAGAAGGCAGAAACCATTGCAGCAAAGGTGCAGAGCTTTGGTTATGTCGGGAATACCTTGATTTATTACTTTGATTATGCAGAGGGCGTAGGTAGCCTTGGTGTAGCAGGCAGCAAAACAACGATTGCAAAGGCAAGCGGCGTGCAATATGCAGAGGATGCCGTTTATTACATTGCGGAGGCAGATGAAAAAACAGGCAATGGCGAGCTGCGTGCTTGGGATGGCAAGACAGAAACTCCGATTGCGAAGGATGCGTTTGTGTTCCAGTATAAGAATAACGGCAAGCTGGTTTATATCGGCAGCTATGATGTGAATACAGGCTTGGGCGATTTGTATTATTACAATGGCAAGGAAGCACGCAAGCTGGACAGCGGCATTACGGCAATCTTTATTTATTGAGGATGAGAAGATGAACGAAAGAATTGAAACAAACAGCCCTGAGGCCACAGAGGCCTTGGGGGAAAAGCTGGGCAAAGAGGCAAGGGCAGGGCAGATTTATTGCCTGAGCGGCGATTTGGGCGTTGGCAAAACGGTCTTTACAAAGGGCTTTGCCAAGGGGCTTGGGATTACGGAGCATGTGACCAGCCCGACCTTTGCGATTGTGAATGAATATGAGGGCAGACTGCCCTTGTATCATTTTGATGTGTACCGCATTTCCTGCGAGGAGGAGATGGAGGACACCGGCTATGAGGAATATTTTTACGGCGAGGGCGTTTGCTTGGTGGAGTGGGCGGAATTGGTCAAGGGGCTGATTCCTGCCGATGCCATTTGGATTACGGTCGAGAAGGATTACACCAAGGATGAGGATTACCGCCGCATTACCATCAGACAGGAGGGCTGAGGATGAAGATTTTAGGAATTGACACCACAGGGCAGACTGCCAGTGCCGCTCTTGTGGAGGGAGAAAAGCTGATTGCGGAATTTACCATGAACTATAAGCTGACGCACAGCCAGACCATCCTGCCCATGATTGCGGATATTTTGGAACGGACGGAAACCGAAAAGGCAAGCATTGACTGCATTGCCTGTGCCTGTGGCCCCGGCTCCTTTACGGGACTGCGGATTGGGGCGGCAACGGCGAAGGGCTTTGCGTTTGCACTGGACAAGCCCATTGTTGCGGTTCCCACTTTGGATGCGTTGGCATATAATGTGTTTGAAACAAACAGATTCATTTGTCCGATTATGGATGCGAGAAGAAACCAGGTCTATGCCGCTTTTTATATGTGGGAAAACGGCAAGCTGATTCGCTTGACAGACCACATGGCAGAAAGCATTGAGCGTGTGATTGAGATTGCGGAAATGCTGGAGCATGAGGTTATTTTTCTGGGGGACGGCGTGCCTGTGCATAGAGAACGCTTGGAGGAGAACCCGAATTTCCTATTTGCCCCCGCACACTGCAATATGCAAAGAGCCTCTGCGGTGGCTGCCTTGGGTGCAAGCATGGCGGAGGAAGGCATGGCAAGGCCGGGAAATGAATTTGAGCTTATTTATTTGAGAAAATCCCAAGCGGAGAGAGAACGAGAGGCCAGACTGGCGAAGGAGGAAGCGGGCGAATGATTGAGATTGTCCCTATGGCAGAGGCGCATATCGACGGCGTAGTGGCTTTGGAGGAGGCGACCTTTTCTATTCCTTGGAGCAGAGCGGATTTTGAAAGAGAAATCAGAGAAAACAGCATGGCGATTTATTATGTGGCAATTCTGGATGGCAAAGTGGTTGGCTATGCAGGAATGTGGCACGTTGTTACCGAAGGGCATATCACAAATGTGGGTGTGCTGGAGGAGGTGCGCTGTGAGGGCATTGGCAGCAGGCTGATGGAACAGCTCATTGCAGTGGCATTGGAAAAAGAAATGACCGGCATTACCTTGGAGGTGCGCATGGGGAATCGTCCCGCACAGGCGTTATATCATAAATACGGCTTTCGGGCGGAGGGGATTCGCAAGAATTATTACCCGGACACCAAGGAGGATGCCGTTATTATGTGGAAATATTTTCCCGGCGGTGCGGAGGCTGTGCATGGCTGAGGAAGGAAAAGAAGGGGTAGACGCTGAGATGTGAGAAGGCATTTCAGCGTTTTCTGTAAAAAAGGAGATGAGAAAGATGGCGTTTGAATTAGCATATACACAACTGAAAAAGGGCTGCTTTGCCGAGGATTTGGCATTTCAGACAACAGCGGAGCTGACGCCCCTGCAAAGTGTGATTGGGCAGGAGCGGGCGGTAAAGGCGTTTGATTTCGGCTTGGCCGTGAAGATGAAGGGCTATAATATTTACATGGCAGGGCCTTCCGGCACAGGCAAGACCACCTATGCACGCAGCAGCACAGAAAAGCTGGCGCAGACGGAGGCAGTGCCGCATGATTGGTGCTATGTCTATAACTTCCAGAACCCGAGAAGCCCCTTGGCTCTGCGCTTTGAGGCGGGACTGGGCAAGCAGTTCAAGGAGGATATGAATGAGCTGGTGCAGCTTTTTAAGACAGAGCTGCAAAAGGCATTCCGCACCGAAGAATATGAGGCGCAAAAAAGCACCTTGGAACATTCCTTTGATGAAAAAAGAGATTCGCTGATGGAGGAAATGAGTGCCATTGCCGAAAAGCATGATTTCCAGGTCAAGACAACCAATGCGGGCGTGTTCTTTATGCCTGTGGTGGAGGGCAAGACGGTTGGCGAGGATGATTATGACGATTTGAGCGAGGAAATCAAGGCGGCGATTGAGAAGAAATCGCAAGCATTGCAGGAAAAGGCAAGCTCTGTGATGCGTGAGCTGCGGGATTTGGATAAGGAAGCCAAGCGGCAGACGGAGCAGCTGGATTATAAAACGGGGATGTTTGCCATCGGGCATCATGTGAATGCGGTGCAGGAGAAATATCAGGCGTATGAAAGAGCGATGACCTATCTCAATGCGGTGCAGGAGGATGTGCTGGAAAACATCAGCCAATTCGTTGAGGAGGATGAGGATGGCGAGGAAAGCCTTGCCTCCCTTTTGCCGATGCTGGCGAAAAAGCCGGCGGAGGATGTGACGCTGAAATATAAGGTAAATCTGTTGGTGGACCATTCGGACAGCAAGGGCGCGCCGGTTGTGGTAACCTTTAACCCGACCTATAACAATTTGCTGGGCGAGGTGGAATATGACAGCGAATTCGGGAATTTGACAACGGATTTTATGAAAATCAAAAGCGGCCTGTTCCATAAGGCAAACGGCGGCTATCTGATTGTGCAGGCGCAGGATATTCTTTCCATTCCGCAGGCGTGGGAGGCTTTGCGCCGTGTGATGAAAACCAGAGAAATCAACATGGATTCCATGCGGGAGCAGCTTGGGGCAGTGGTTGCGCCAACCTTAAAGCCGGAGCCGATTCCGGCAGATATTAAGGTAATCATGATTGGCAGCGGCTATTATTATGAGCTGCTCAATCAGTATGATGAGGAATTTGATAAATTCTTTAAAATTCGGGCGGATTTTGATTATGAAATGCCGCGCACAGAGGAAAATATCAAAAAAATTGCACAGTTCATCAAGCGCTTTGTGGATAGAGAAAAAAGCATGGAATTTGATGTGAGTGCCGTTTGTGCCATTGTGGAATATTCCTCCCGAACAGCAGAGCGGCAGGATAAGCTTTCCACCCGCTTCAATCATCTGGCGGAGATTTTGTGTGAGGCAGTTACATGGGCCAAGCTGGAGGAGGCAGAGCTGGTTACGGCGGCACATATCAAAAAGACGATTTATGAAAAGGAACAGCGGATGAAGCTGTATGAAGAAAAGCTGGATGAAATGCTTGAGGAAAACGTGATTATGATTGATACCGAAGGGGCGGAAATCGGGCAGATTAACGGGCTTGCCGTTTTGGATATGGGCAATTATGCCTTTGGCAACCCTTCCCGCATAACCGCAACCACCTATGTCGGAAAATCGGGCATTGTGAATATTGAAAAGGAGGCACGCCTGAGCGGACAGACGCACGATAAGGGTGTGCAGATTATCACGGGCTTTTTGGGGCAGACCTATGCACAGAATTTTCCCTTATCCTTAAGCTGTCGGGTTTGCTTTGAGCAGAACTACAACGGCATTGATGGGGACAGTGCCTCCAGTACGGAGCTGTATTGTATTCTTTCCTCCTTGGCGGAGCTGCCGATTCGTCAGGATTTGGCGGTGACTGGCTCTGTCAACCAAAAGGGCGAAATTCAAGCCATCGGCGGTGTGACGCATAAAATCGAAGGCTTCTTTGACCTTTGCAAAAAGCGTGGGCTGACAGGAACGCAGGGCGTGATTATCCCTGTTTCCAATGTGAAGGATTTGGTGCTGAAGGATGAGGTGGTGCAGGCTGTGAAGGACGGACTGTTCCATATTTATCCGATTTCCGAAATTGATGAGGGCATTGCACTTTTGATGGGCATGCCTGCCGGAAGGAAGAACAAGGCGGGCAATTTCCCTGCAAACAGCGTGCATGGCAGGGTTATGAAAAAGCTGAAGGCGTTTGATAAACGGGCGCAGGGCGAAGAAGAATAAAAAGCAGGAAAATGATGGAAAGGGGCGTTTGTTGGGAACAATAGACGCTCTTTTTTCGACTAAAAGATTAAGACTTTCTTACAAAATGGGAAATAACCTTTTCATTTTGACAAAATTTGATATACTGATATATTAGAGGAGTATGTCGAAAAAAGGCTACATAAGGATAAAGCAGGAGGAAGATACAATGAAGCACAAGTGGAAACGGCTTCTGCTGACAACAATGGCTGTGGGGATGCTTTCATCCGTAACGGCATTTGCGGCAAATGTCAGCATGAGCTTATTTTATAACGGCAAAAGCCACGCATACAATGCGAAGGAGATTGTGATAAAAATTGACGGAAAAACAATGAAGCCCAAGGATATGCCTGCGGTTGCGATTGACGGTAGAACGCTTTTACCGATGCGCCAGATTGCGCAGGAGCTTGGCTGCGAGGTGACTTGGAATGATGAGGCCAAGCAGGCGTATGTAGTCAATGGTGATTACACACTGGTGTTTGAAATGAACAAGACGACGGGCTACAAAAACGGGAAAACCTTTACGATGGATGTGCCGCCCATGCTTATCAATGACAGAACGATGCTGCCTGTGCGTGCATTGGCATCTGCGTTGGATTTGAACATTAAATGGGAGGACAGCACCAGAACGGTTGCCATTACAACCACAGGCAATGCGACCACGCCCACAACCCCGACAAAACCGACTACGCCCACAACCCCGACGGTAAATTATGTGACCTTGAACAAGGTTTCGGTGCCGGCAAGCAAAACGGCAGAGCAGACCTTCTCCATTCAGGCGAGCGGCGCAATGCCTTCCTTTGAGGAGATTTATGTGGCGGATAACAAAATTGTGCTTGATTTTCACGGCGCAAAGAACGGATTATCGACAAACCTGACTGCAACCAACAGCGGTATTGTTTCTGCGGTGCGGACGGCGGAGCATACGGGAGAGGACGGCGTTGCTTATACCAGAGTGGTTATGGATTTGACGGGCAAAAAGCAATATGAAATTACCCAAAATGCAGATAAAACAAAGGTTACGATTTCCTTTAAAAGCGTGACGGTGGATACGGTTTTGCTCAAGCACAACAGTAGCACCGAGCGTGATGTGATTGAGGTGAAGGGCGACAGTGCCTTGGGCGTGAATGTTTATACGCTTTCCAACCCGAGTCGTGTTGTGGTGGATATTCCCAATGCGGTTTCTGAGCTGGACAGCACCCTTGATGTCAGCGACTTGGAATTTGTGAAAGCAGGTAGAGCCGCTATGTTTAACGATACAACACTGCGATTGGTGTTTGAGGTGGACGGAATGGCGAAATACAGCTATACCACAGACAATCATGCCATGACCTTACAGATTTATAGCTCAAGCATGAAAAATATGAGCTATGATACGAACAGCAATAAGCTGTATTTACAGAAAAAGCAGACCATTCAGACAGGTAGTGTGCAAATAAAGGACAATTATCTGGATGGATATACAGATGTTGTACTGCCCGGAGATTATTCCGGCACCTTTGGCAGTGGCTCTTATGATATCGGCAACAGCGTCATCAAGAGTATCCAGGTTTCCACAAGCGGCGGCAAGACGACCATTCGCTTTAACCAGAACCGCATTAGCTGTTACAGCATTACGGAGGAAGAGGACAGATATGTGATTTCTGTGAAGAATCCGCAGGAGGTTTACAGCAAGGTGCTTTTGCTGGATGCGGGCCATGGCGGCAGTGATCCCGGCGCAAGCGGCAATGGGCTGACAGAGAAAAACCTGAACCTTATCATTATGAAGAAGGTGGAGGGTTATCTGAGCGGCAGTGGAATTAAGGTCTATGTGACAAGAAACAGTGATACATATCCTTCCAACAGCAGCAGAGCGCAGAATGCCAATGCGATTGCGGATGCGATGGTTTCCATCCACATGAACTCCGGTTCGGCAGTGGCAAACGGCACAGAGGTGCTTTATAAGAATCATGCGAATGATACGGGCAGCAGCTTGACGAGCAAAAAGCTGGCACAGCTTATTTTGAACAATGTAATCGGCGCAACAGGCAACAACAACAGAGGAACAAAGCTGCGTACCGATTTGCTGATTTTGAACACAACCACCGTTCCTGCGGTTATCGTGGAAACGATATTTATCAGCAACCCCGGCGATGCACTGAAAATTTCTCAGGAGAATTATCAGAATAAAATCGCAAAGGCGATTGCGGATGGAATCAAGGAGGCCTTTACCTATCCTCTGCGATAAGCAAAGAAGAAAAAAAGACCATGGCGAATAAGCGTCGCTATGGTCTTTTTTTGCCGAAAAATAGGATAAAAAAATTTTGGCACTTCAAATTTTGTGTCGCTTAAAAAGGCAAAATACACAAAAAGGCAAAAACACATTGAAAAAAATAAGTGCATGCCGTACAATGGAGGGACAAAAATAAAGGAGGGGTTTGTATGAAATTTCAAAGATTAAAAGACATGGTTTTGGGCGCTGTGGCTGCTTCTGTGGTGCTTGGTTCGGGGACGGTGGCATTTGCTAAAGTAGCAAACACAAGTATTCCTGTGTCGTTTAACAACATCAAGATTATTGTGGATGGGAAGCAGCTTTCCACAAGCAAGGAACCGTTTACTTACGAAGGGACAACGTATCTTCCTATTCGTGCGGTAGCTACTGCGGTTGGTAAAGATGTTACATGGGACGGCACAACAAAAACGGTTTACCTTGGCGAAGTGCCTGCGGATACATCTACAACAAAAACAAAAGACGGTAAAAACAACGATATTGAAATAACTGGGGCAACATTAGATTATGAATATGGATTGCCCAAACTGTACCTTGATTTTAAGAACAATACAAATTATGACATTGATAGATTTGATATTTATATTAACTGTTTTGACGCTTACGGGGAGAGTGTAGACAGTATTCCTTATAACTATTACTATCTCAAAAAATTAGAGAAAAAATCGGGAAATTCCGAATATTGGCAGTTATATTCTAACGGTACATCTATTGTGCAGTTTGGCATTTATAAATATAAAACATCTGACGGAAGAACTGTAGAAATACCAAAAAATGAAATAGAATGGTGGCAAACAAAATACGAAGGATAAGCAATGGCTTGGTTTATAACCGTCATAGTATTGTTCCTTTGCGTTAGATTTATCGAGGATTTGAGGGGCTGTTTAGCTGTCCTATTGATTTGTTCAGCAGTGATTGCATTATGTATATTTTTCCCTGCTATACTCGGTCTTGCTACTACGCTTGCCATGACTTATGGTTTGTGTTTGATAATCAAAGATGGTTTACGGAAAAAAGGAAATAGAGAAAGTGTTTCAAAAAATAAGGAACACGGGCTAACGCCGGAACAAAGGACGGAAATCAAAAAGAGACTTGAAAGAAGCCAGAAAACAAAATGCAAGGATTTTCATTGTCATGCAGATACTAATAACGGTTACATATCCCCGGAAATGAAAAGTTTTATAAGCTCCTGCAATAAATATGTAGAGAACAGAGAAAGAGCAGAAGAAGAAAACAGAAAAGAATAAAAAGCAACGGATAATTACATGGCGAAGGAGAGAAATGTCGAATGAAAAAAATGATTGTTTGCTTGCTTGATATTTACGGGCTGTGGGAGTGCAGAAACAGAGGAAGAAAAAACAGCCAGATTAGTAGCTGAAGCTAAAGCTGCATTATCTGATTACGATTACGACATTAAAGAGGACAGCGTGAAATTAACTAAATACAACGGTAAGAATGAGGTTTTGTATATCCTTTCTGAGTATGAATCCGATGGGAATAGATATAAAACGGATTTGTCTGATTTCTCCTGTATTTTGGGTAGTTCTAAAGTGAAATTCATTATTTTTGAAAATGGCACTGAGGAAATAGCGAATCCTACTTTTAATTGCAGTGGTGTACAGGCGGTATATTTCCCGAATACGATGAAGCATATCTATGATGTTTTGTTGAACTATTTACACCCGGAGGAAGAAAACAAAATACAGATATATTATGAAGGAACAGCGGAGGAATGGGACCAAATTTTCAGTTACTACGAGAGGCAGAGCGTAAAGGAAGCGTGGAATTCCAGTGACGATTGGGAGGAAAAGGGCAGCGCAGTAGGCTCGTCGGCAGCGGAAAAATTAAATGAAATGATGGGAGGATATAACAGTTCAAATTATGAATTTCATTATTCTGTAGATGAAAGCCAGCTGAATGAGTTGATTAAAGATTACGAATAGGATATATTACTGGGGGATTCTTTTCAGAATCCTCTTTTTATTTGTTTTCTTTATCAAAAAACGAAAAAATACTTAACAAAATGTAATTGCAAAGTTAAAATTAAGATGAATCAAGGATTTCCGGAAGCATGGTCTTTTTTTGTAATTATGATATAATTTATCTAAAATCAGATATAGGAGGACTGAGATATGAACCGTTTTGACGGAAGAAGGACAGATGAGCTGCGCCCTGTGAAACTCATCAAGGGCTTTACACGCTATGCAGAGGGCTCGGTGCTAATAGAATGGGGCAACACAAAGGTGCTGTGCAATGCCTCGGTGGAGGAAAGTGTGCCGCCCTTTAAGAAGGGGAGCGGCGAAGGCTGGGTAACGGCGGAATATTCCATGCTGCCCCGTGCAACTGCTACCCGAAACAAGAGGGATATCCATAAGCTGAAGCTGAATCAGCGTTCGACGGAAATCCAAAGGCTGATAGGCAGAGCCTTGCGTGCGGCAGTTGATTTTACGGAGCTGGGCGAAAGAAGTATTACGGTGGATTGTGATGTTTTGCAGGCAGACGGCGGCACAAGAACTGCCTCCATCACAGGCGGCTTTGTGGCATTGGCACTGGCTTGTCAAGGCTTGGTGGAAGCAGGGTTGATTGAAAAAATGCCTTTGCACCGCTATATTTCCGCAGTCAGCGTTGGCGTGGTGGACGGCGTTGCCATGACCGACCTTTGCTATGAGGAGGATTCTGTGGCAGAAGTGGATATGAATATTATTATGACGGATGAAGGAAACTTTGTTGAGGTGCAGGGAACGGGCGAGCATGGCACCTTTACGCAGGAGCAGCTTTTGGAATTGCTTGCGCTTGGCAGAAGGGCGGCGGGCGAATTGAAGGAGCTGCAGAAGGAAGCGCTGAATGGCTTGGAATTGCACGAAGGGTGAGCAAGGAGGAAATGATGGAAACGATTATTTTTGCAACGAAAAATAAAGGAAAAATCAAGGAAATCAATGAAATTTTGGCGGATATGGAGGTAAACGTGATTTCCATGGAGGATGCCGGCATCACGATTGATGTGGTGGAGGACGGCACAACCTTCGAGGAGAATGCCATGAAAAAGGCAGTACAGGTAATGGAGATTGGCGGAAAAATTACGCTGAGTGACGATTCCGGCTTAGAGATTGACTATATGGACAAGGCGCCGGGGATTTATTCCGCGCGCTTTATGGGAGAGGATACCCCGTATCCCGAACGGTTCCGTGCAATTTTTGAAAAGCTGAACGGTGTGCCGGAGGAAAAGAGAACGGCACGCTTTGTAAGCTGCATTGCGGCGGCATTCCCCGATGGCAGACGCTTGGTAAGCTATGATACAGTGGAGGGCATGATCGGCTATGAGGCAAAGGGCGAAAACGGCTTTGGCTATGATCCGATTTTTTATGTGCCGGAAAAGAAAAAATACATGGCAGAGCTTTCCTCCGAGGAGAAAAACGCAATCAGCCACAGAGGGAAGGCATTGCGCAAAATGAAGGAGCTTTTGAAAAAGGAACTGTGATTTATGAAGATTTTAGTGTTGAGTGATAC
Source organism: uncultured Anaerotignum sp. (assembly GCF_934277605.1). GTDB lineage: Bacteria > Bacillota > Clostridia > Lachnospirales > Anaerotignaceae > Anaerotignum_A. The sequence continues at coordinate 7,219 of NZ_CAKQVD010000006.1, read as the reverse complement.
CCATGCGTACCTTGAAAATGCAAGGGCAGTGCTGCGGCGGCTGGGGGACAGGATGGATGCGGTGTTTCATTTGGGCGACCATGATGACGATGCCTTGCAGCTGCAAAAGGAATTTCCGAGACTGCCGTTTCATTTTGTAAAGGGAAACAATGATTACGGCATAGATACGCCCTCCCAAAAGCTGGTGCGGCTCGGCGGCAAGACGTTGCTTTTGACACATGGGCATAAGCAGCGGGTTTATTGGAATTATGATACGATTTCCTATTGGGCTGAGGAGCAGGGGGCGGATGTGGTGCTGTTTGGGCATACGCATACGCCGCTTTGGGAGGATGGCGGCAGAGTGGCGCTGTTTAACCCCGGCAGCATTTCCCTGCCCAGAGGCGGCACGATGGCAACCTTCGGGATTCTGACCATAGAAAACGGCAGAGTGGAAGGCGCCATCATGGAATATTGGAACGCAGAGCATTTTAAACGCCTTCGTTAGAAAAATCGGCGAAAAGGACGTCTTGCGGTGGCAGCCTTTTCGCCTGCTTTTGAAAAAGTGAGAAAAGTTTGAAAAAGCTGTTGACAGATAAAATATTTTATGGCATAATATCTCTTGCGCCAGAGATATGGATCAGTAGCTCAGTTGGATAGAGCAACGGCCTTCTAAGCCGTGGGTCGGGGGTTCGAATCCCTCCTGGTTCATTTTTTCTTTGCGGGTGTAGTTCAATGGTAGAACGTCAGCCTTCCAAGCTGAACACGTGAGTTCGATTCTCATCACCCGCTTTGTGCGGATCAGTAGCTCAGTTGGATAGAGCAACGGCCTTCTAAGCCGTGGGTCGGGGGTTCGAATCCCTCCTGGTTCATAAAAAAGCCATTTCAACCGATGATCGGAGCGAGATGGCTTTTTTCTTTTGTCCTAAATGGCTTTTGCGGTTGACTTTTTATGGAAAAGAGCATAGAATATAAAGGATTTATGCGGATATGGCGAAACTGGCAGACGCGCTGGATTTAGGTTCCAGTGAGGCAACTCGTGCAGGTTCAAGTCCTGTTATCCGCATTGCAGAAATCTTGATTTTTCAAGGTTTCTTTTTTTATTCCGGAATAAAAAAGAGAGCCGAAAAAGCTCTCTTTTGCTTTGAGAAGTTATAAGGTTTCAAATTCATCCAACAGCTCTTTGAAAAGCTGCATAGCGTTTTCAATGGGAGTGGCGGTTGTCATATCTACGCCGGCACCCTTGAGCAAATCAATGGAATATTCGCTGTCGCCCTTGGAGAGAAAATCCAAATAGGCCGCCACCGCAGGCTGTCCCTCGTTCAGAATTTTTCTGGAAAGGGCAATCGCCGCACTGTAGCCGGTTGCATATTGATATACATAGAAGGCGTTATAGAAATGGGGGATGCGTGCCCATTCGATATCAATTTCCGAATCAATCACGATATCCTCGCCGAAATATTTGATATTCAAATCACGATAGATTTGGTTCATGCCCTCCCATGTGAGCGGCTCGCCCTTTTCTGCCATGGCGTGTGTGATTTTTTCAAATTCGGCAAACATGGTCTGGCGGAACAGTGTGCCACGGAACTGCTCCAAGAAATAGTTGATGAGATATTTTCGCATGGTTTTATCCTCTGTGGTTTTGAGCAAATGCTCCATCAGCAGAGCCTCGTTGCAGGTGGAGGCAACCTCTGCTACGAAAATTTTGTGGTCGGCATAGAGATAGGGCTGCTTTTCCCATGTGAAAAAGCTATGCAGGGCATGGCCCATTTCGTGTGCAAGGGTAAACATACTGTTGATGGTATCGTTATGGTTGAGCAGAACGAAGGGATGCACGCCATAGCTGCCCCAAGAATACGCACCGCCACGCTTGCCCTTGTTTTCATATACATCAATCCAGCCGCCTTCCATGCCGTGCGCCAAGGCAGTGCTATATTCCTTGCCCATTACCTGAAGGGCATCCTTTACAGTTTCCTTTGCCTGTGCATAGGGGATTTTGACATCTGCATCCGGCACCAGAGGAACATAGAGGTCATACATGTGCAGTTCATCTACCCCAAGCGCCTTTTTGCGCAGGGAAACATAGCGGTGCAGCAGGGGCAGGCTTTTGTTGACGGTTTCAATCAGCGTATCATATACGGAGAGCGGGATGTTATCATCGGAAAGCGCCATTTCCATTGCAGAGCCGTAGCTTCTTGCCTGTGCAAAAAAGACATCGCTTTTCACAGAGGCGGCATAGGTTGCGGCAATGGTGTTCTTCTGTGCGGAATAAACGGAATAGAGATTTTTGAACGCCTGTGCACGAACAGAACGGTCGGGGCTTTCCAAGAAGGTTATATATCTGCCCTTTGTCAGCTCCAGCTCCTCTCCCTCTGCGGTGCGGATGGGCGGAAAGGCAATATCCGCATCATTCAGCATGGTAAAAATCTGCTGTGGTGCGCCGCCAAGCTCTGCGGTTTTGGCAAGCAAATGCTCCTCCGCAGGAGAAAGGGTGTGTGCCTTTTGACGCAAAAGGGTATGGAAGAAGTGGTCATAAACGGCAAATGCTTCATGCTTTTCGGTGCGGAAGGCAGTCAGCCGCTCCTCCGGAATGGCAATGATTTCGGGAGTAAGGAAGGAAATTGCCGCAGAATAGCGAATCAGCAGCAGCTCCGCACGGGATGCCATGCCCTGATAGAAGGCGTTGGCGCTGTCCTCGTGCATACGCATGGAGGCATAGGTATAGATATGATCCAATTGCAGAGAAAGCTCCTCGTTTTTTTTCAGGCAGGAAAGCAGTGCTTCTGCGGAATCTGCCAGCTTGCCTGCAAAGGCGGTCAGTGTGGGAAGGCTCTGTTCCAAAGCGGCATAGGCCGTTTCCCAATCGGCATCGGTTTTGAAATAATCCTCAATGTGCCAATGAAAGCGGGGGTCGGTGTCTTTTCTTTCGGGAATGGTTTGATTCATGGTAAAAAACCTCTTTTCTATTTTAGATTTTATTTGATTTCTGATTTTTATTTCATTCTATATCATACCATTTCTTTCAAAAGTTATAAAGCGGAATAAAAAGTGGATTTTTTTGGAATTTGGTAAAAATTATAAGCTGCAACACGGTTTTCGCTTGCTGTCAGAGCGTTTTCATTGTATGATAAATAAGAGGTGATATTTTATGGATAAGGGTTTGAAGGTGCTTTTGGTTGCCTCCGAATCGGCGCCCTTTGTGAAAAGTGGCGGCTTGGGCGACGTTGTCGGTTCATTGCCAAAGGCGTTGCGCCAAAAGGGTGTGGATGTCCGGGTGGTCATCCCTCGTCACAGAGTCATTAAAAACGAAACCATGTATGGCGTGGAATTCGTGGGAGAATTTGACGTTCATTTGCAGTGGCGCAAGCAAAGAGCGAAGGTTCTGGTAAAGCCCGGCGATGTGCCGGTTTACTTTATTGAAAATGATTATTATTTCAGCCGTGGCGCATTATACGGCTTTGATGACGATAACGAACGCTTTGCCTTTTTCGGCAAGGCTGTTTTGGATATGCTGGCAATGCTGGATTTTTACCCCGATGTGATTCACTGCAACGATTGGCAGACGGGGCCTGTTTGTATGTATTTGAAGGAAATGTATAACAGGCTGACGGAATATTCCAAAATCAAAACGCTTTATACGATTCATAACCTGCAGTATCAGGGGAGATTTCCGCTCGATACGATGGAGCTTTTGGGTGTATCCGAATGGGCATATTCCAATGTGGAATTTTATAACACCATTTGCTTTATGAAAATGGGCTTGGTGTATGCGGATTACATCAGCACGGTCAGCGAGACCTATGCACAGGAGATTCAGACGGCGGCATACGGCTATGGCATGGATGGCATTTTACGCAGCAGAAGTGACCGCCTTTGCGGCATTTTGAATGGGATTGATTTTGCGGCAAACAATCCGGAGACAGACCGTTTTATTGTGAAGCATTTCAGTGCGGCACATCCGGAGGGAAAGGCAGAGAATAAGCATGCACTGCAAAAGCGCTTGGGCTTGGAGGAGCGTGAGGTTCCGCTGATTGCCATGATTACACGCTTGGCAGACCAAAAGGGCGTGGATATTCTGGCACCTGTTTTGGATGAAATGATGCGCAGAGATGTGCAGTTTGTGCTGCTTGGCACAGGCGAGCCTTCGTATGAATATACCTTCCGCAGTCTGCAAAGCCGATATCCCGGCAGGGCTTCGGCAAACATTTTCTTTGATGAGGCATTGGCGCAGCAGATTTACGCATCTGCGGATTTATTTTTAATGCCTTCCAAATTTGAGCCATGCGGTCTGGGGCAGATGTTCAGCCTGCGCTTTGGCACAGTGCCGATTGCAAGAAAAACAGGCGGCTTGGCAGATACCATTATGCAATATACAGCACAAACCAAGGAGGGCAACGGCTTTTTATTTGAAACCTACGATTGCGGCGGCTTGCTTTGGGCGTTGGATGAGGCATTGCGAACCTATCACATGGGCAGAGAGGAATGGCTGCACGTTGTGAAAAATGCAATGCGCTGTGATAATTCTTGGGAAAGCTCCGCAAGGCAATATATCGCATTGTATGAAAAGCTGAAGGAAGATTGACGGAACGGCAGGGAAAAGTCAGGAGGAATTGCCATGATTACGGTATGGAACAGAAAAGAGCTGCTTTGCACATTTGATATGAAAAAACAGGCGGAGGTGCGGGACATCCTTTGGAAGTTTGATATTTCCTATGAGATGCGTGTTTCTGACCGAGCGGATTTTTTTGCGGGCGGAAGAATGACCTCCACGCCGAGTGAGGCAGACATTGACCATCAGACAGAATACTTGATCTATGTCAAGAAAGAGGATTACGACAGAGCGATGTTTTTGGTGCAGAGAAACTTGAAGGATTAAGCGACCATGAGCAAAAGAATGATTGAAAAAAATCTGAATAGGAATAATAAGCTGCTGACGATAGCGGTTTGCATTTTGGCGGCGGTTTGTCTGGTTGCAGGGGGGATTTATATTGACACCTTCCATGGACAAGGACGTTTTTTGGCACTGCTTGGGAAAAGCAACCCCAAGCAGATGGAGGAGAACGTGCCGCAGGAGGATGTTCCGAAGGAAAGCATGGCGGTTGACCTCAGCAGCAAGGCAACAGTTGCAGTCTTTGGGAAGGAATTTTTGCTTTGCACAAAGGATGGTGTGAAATATTATGCCTCCATGGGAGAGCAGAAATGGAGTGACACCTTCAACATGACCTCGCCTACATTGGTGCAGGAGGGCAATTTTATTGCTGTCGGCGATATGGGTGGCAAGACGGTGCGTGTCTATAATAAGGAAGGAATGGTTTATGATTTGCAGGCGGAGGGCTCTCCGATGCAGTTTTCGCTCAATGAAAACGGCTATCTTTCCTTGATTACCAAGAATGATAAGAGCTACCGTGTCTGCATTTATAACCAAAAGGGCAAGCTTTTGAAGGAGCGTGTGGAGGAAAGCAAGGGGATTTATCCGCTTTCTTCCGATGTATCCGATGATAACAAGGTGTTTGCGGTCAGCTATTTGGATACAGCGGATATTTCGCCGATTGGGCGCGTGCTGCTGTTTTATATCAATGCGGAGGACGGCGAAAACTTTACGGATAGTATGTTTGCGGCAGTGGAAAAGACGGACGAGATTATTCCTGTCATCAGCTATCGGAAAAATGGCGTTCTTGCGACAATTTCCGACAAAGCGATTTACGGCATCGGCAGTGACGGCAATGAGCTTTGGAATTACCCGCTGGAGAATACCGTTGACCAAGCGGCATTGGGCAACAAAGAATATGTTGTGCTTGCGTTGGGCGATGGTGTGGCAAATAAGGACGGCAGAGAGAAGGGGACGGTTGTCTGGCTGGATGGCAAAGGCAACGAAAAGGGCTCCTTTGCATCGGGCGAAAGCGTGACCTATTTGTTTGCGGCGGAAAAGGGCGTTGTGATCGGCAATGAACGGGATTATACCGGTGTGACCTATGGCGGAAATGCACACTGGAATGATACGGCGATTACCGATATGAATGATTTGATTCCCATGGAAAAGCTGAGCCGTGTGATGACGGTTGGAAAAGACCGTATATCCATTTATGATATGACAAAGAGGAAAAAGCAGACGGGTGCGGCAAAGGCGGAGACAGAAGACGAGCAAGCGAAAGAAGCAACAGAAAAAGAAACGACGAAGGATACGAAAAAGACGGCTTCTGTAAATCAGCAGACGGACACAAAAAAGGATACACAGGCGGAATCCTCTGCAAAAAATGAAGAATCGCAACAGAATGAAGAATAAAAAAGGGCGGCAGAAAGGAATAAAAGCCGCCTTTCTTTTATGAAAAAATGATGTTTTTTCCATTATAAGTATATGATATATGACAGAAAAAACAGGATAGAAGGAGGAAAATGGGATGCAATGGATTTTGGACGGTGCCGTTGCCGCCGTTATTTTGGGCTGCGCCCTTGCGGCATGGCGAAAGGGGCTGATTCATGCGGTGCTTGGCTTTTTGCCGATGGTGCTGGCACTGCTCGGAACGAGGGCGGCGAGTCCTTATGTGGCAAAATTTTTACGGGAGACATTTTTGTTCCGTCAATTATCCAATGCCATTCAAAACACAGTGGGTCTGGATACGGCTTTGCAGGAGGGCGCCATGCAAACGCAGACGGCGTTAATTGAGGCAATGCCGTTGCCGGAATTTTTGCGGGATGCCTTGGTGGAGAACAATAATCCTGTGATTTATGAGCTTTTGCACGCAGAAAGCCTACGGGATTATATCGCAGGGTATCTTGCAAATGTCTGCATCAATGTATTGAGTGTTTTGGTGGCATTCGCGTTGATTTATGCTGCGGCAAGGGTGGTGATCCATGCGCTGCATTTGTTCAGCAAGCTGCCCGGGTTGAATTTTTTAAATCGGTTCAGTGGTTTTTTGGTGGGCGGCGTAAGGGGAGTGGTTTGCGTTTGGCTGGCAGGAATTGTGCTGACATTTTTTCAATGCAGAGGAGCATTTGCGGGTGTTTTTTCTGCGATGGAGCAGACGATGCTTGCCGGATTTTTATACGAAAACAATATATTGCTGCGCTTGATTTTGACGATATTTACTTGAAAGCCCGAGAAATCGGGCTTTTGAGGGTGTCGACAAAGTCGACACCTAAGTCGAAATCAGGATTTCGACTTGCTAAGACAGAGGAATAAACAGACGAGTTCCATCAGCTTAAAAGCCTTGAAACCTTGTCAGCACTTTGCTTCGCAAAG
>NZ_CAKQVD010000005.1 GCF_934277605.1 uncultured Anaerotignum sp. | reverse complement strand
CCTGTAGCATCCTTTGCCACTTCGATTGCTGTTGCGCCCTGTGTCTTAGCAGTCTTGCCTGTTTCAACAAACTCATATGTCTTATCGCCAATCTTAATTGTGCCGCCAATCATATCCTCGCCGATACGACCATCGAAGTCCAGTGTCTTTACTGTAGCTGTGCTGTTATCAGGGTCGGGCACCTTACCAGCATCCACTTGCGCACCTACAGCAGTAAGCTTGGTTGTCACCCATTTCTGTGCAGTTTCTTTGGTAGTAGATGTAAAGGTAATCGTATCGTCGGCAACCGTTACATTGGCAGCGCCGCCTTGGCCACCGCCCGCAACTGTAACCGTATCGCCAATCTTCTCCTTAACCGCCTTAGCTACATCAGCAGCCAACATCTTGGTTGTTTGACCTGTGGATGCTTTCACATCGATTTCATAATCATTGCCATCGATTGTGAATTTTGCCTTTGCACCCTTCAAGCCATCTTGAATGGTAATGTCTACGAACTTGAATGTTGCTGTTGCAGCGGTGGTACCATCAACACCATCTGTACCGTTTACAGTAACAGTACCAGGTGTAAATGCATTCGCTGCTTTCATGGCAGTCTGGCCCATCTCTGTGGTAGCCTTAGGGCCGCCCAGAGAGCCATCCAGCAGGTTAATGCCGTTGTAGTTTGTGGATTCGGAAATACGGTCAATTTCAGACAGCAGGGAAGTTACTTCCTTCTGCAGGTTGTTACGGTCAACTGTGTCATCGTATGTACCGTTTGCAGACTGTGTTGCCAGATATGTCATTCTGTTCAGCATGGAATGAACCTCTGTCAGTGCGCCTTCTGCTGTCTGCACCAAAGAGATACCGTCGTTTGCGTTCTTTGTTGCAGCTTCCAGACCTTTGATCTGTGCTCTCATTTTTTCGGAAATAGCCAGACCTGCTGCGTCATCGCCTGCACGGTTGATTCTGTAGCCGGAAGACAGCTTTTCCAGGTTTTTAGACAGTGCGTTGTTGTTGTTGCCCAACTGTCTGTAAGAGTTTAATGCAGAAATGTTGTGTTGAATTCTCATAAAAAATTACCTCCATGTTTGTACGCGAGGAAAGTCCGTTTTCCTCGGCTCTTGAATTTTAAAATTTTTCCAAGGGAAAAAGAAACGGTTGCCGGCGAGCATCTCCTTTTCCCCTGCTATTTTATATATCGGAACTTTTTGGAAATAAATTATAGCGAATCTCAAGAAATCTTAATTATTTTTCCTCAAAGCAAATCCCCATAACGCCCCTTTTTCACATCCCCCAACAGCTTGCCGTCCGAAAAGGTGATGACCCGCTTCCGCATGATGTTCACAATTTCCTTATCATGCGTCACAATCACAATCGTAACCCCAAGCTGGTTAATATCCTCAAAAAGGCTCATAATATCCCAAGAAAGCGCAGAATCGAGGTTGGCAGTCGGCTCATCCGCAATAATCAGGTGCGGATTGTTCACCAATGCCCTTGCAATTTCCGCCCGCTTGCGTTCCCCGCCCGAAAGCTCCCGTGGCAGGCAATCCGCCTTTGCTTCAAGCCGCACCATGGAAAGTGCCTTCCTTGCCCGTTCCCGCAGGGTTTTTTCCTTGTGGCCGGTTGCCCGCATCACAAATTCCAAGTTTTGCGAAACGGTGCGGTCCTCCAAAAAGGTCTCCTCGCTTTGGCGGATGACCCCGATTTTCCGCCGCAGAAATGGCACATCCTTATGCTTCATGGCGGTGATTTCCTCCCCCTCAAAGAAAATTTTTCCGGAGGTGGGGCTTAATTCCTTTGTAATCAGCCGCAAAAATGTGCTTTTCCCCGAGCCTGTGCGCCCACAGATAAAAAGAAACTCCCCACGCTTGATGGTTAGGTTCAGCTCACGCAGGGAATGGGTTTCATATTCATACATCTTGGAAACATTTTCAAACCGCAATAAGGTATTGCTTTCCTTTCTCTCTGTCAACATTTTTCTCTCCGCCTTTGATGTCCTTTTTTTCTTCATTTTTTCATGTTATACTATAGAATAGTGCAGTTTTCCGCACAAAAACGTATGAAAGGAGATATCCCCATGAAATTGATACCGCTTTTGCTGTGCTTTTGCTTTTTTTCCTGTTTCCCCTTCTGCGTCTCCCTGCAAAATCAAGCCGTTTCCCAAGCCGCCTTGGCAGAAACGCCCGCAGAGCCGAAGGTGGAAATTGCCGCCCCCGAAACCGAGGATATGCTCCTTTCCGCCACCTGCGGTAAGCTGATTTATTTCAACCAAACCGATGCACGCTGGGGAAAGAAAAGCTATGGCCCACAGAATGAGATTGCCACCTATGGCTGTGGCCCGACAGTGCTTTCCATGCTGGTTTCCAGCTTAGGCAAGGAAACCGTTCCGCCGGATGCGATGGCAAAATGGTGCTACGAAAATGGCTTTTTCTCACAAAACAGCGGCTCCTATCATTCCATCATCCCACAAGGCTCACGTGCATGGGGGCTGAATGCCAGAAGCCTGTCCTCTCTTTCCTATGAAGCCATCACCGCTGAATTGAAGCAGGGGCGCTTGGTTGTTCTGCTCATGGGAAGGGGGCATTTCACAAAGAGCGGGCATTTCATCATCCTGCGGGATATTACAGCCGATGGAAACCTGCTGATTGCCGACCCCAAAAGCACAGAGCATAGCATTTCCCCTTGGACATACGGGCTGATTCGTAATGAAATCAAACCGAGCGATACTCCAGACAATCATGCCTGGAGTATCGGAAGGTAATCATTTTGTTTGGTAATAGCTTTTTTCTCCTGCTATCTTTCGGTTTACGCGTTCATCCTGTTCAATGAGCCTTTCAAGAAGGTGTCTGTTTTTCTCCTGCAGCTCCATAATTCTTTGCAGCATGGCGGTGTTTTCCTGCAAAAAACAGAGCTGATTGCCATCCCTGATGGCTTTTTTCTGTTCCTCCGTCAACTGTGCCAAGCACGCCTGTAGCTGCAAATTCAGTTTATCCATGGATTCCATTTCCTGCTGCCGCATCCGAATCAGCATCCGCATCGTCACAACATCATCATAGCCGATAGCCTCCTGTAGCTGATTCGTGATTGTATAAATCTCATTGAAGCCGATATATCTTTTTTGAAGATACCCGATGATTTCCTGCAAAATTTCCTTTTCTTCCATGGTCTTTCCTCTCCGGAAGGAACGGCCCTTCTTTTAAGCCCCTTCCCTTTGGTTGGCTGCAATGCGGTCCGCCTCCTTAAAGGTATCCCGCAAATCAGCAACCATTTTTTTCAGTTCATCCACAATTTCCTGCCTGCGTCCTGCACGAAGCCGCCCAAGCTGAAACAGGAAATAATCATACATACGATAGAGGTCCTTGCTCACATCATAGTCCATATCAAGCATTCCGCTCAGCGAGCGGATAATCCTCTCTGCCTTGTCAATGGATACACCAAAGGCATCAAAATCCTGCCGTTCCATTGCCAATTCCGCAGAAGTCAGATTTCGTATAACCCCGTCAAAAAGTAAGGTAAGTATCTCACCATTTGTCATTGTGTTGACAGACTGCTGCTTATACTGCTGATAACCATTTATGTTCATATTTTACATTCTCCCTTACTTCATCTTTCGTCACAAAATTAAGAATTAAATTGTTGGCTCAGCCAGCTACTTTGAGAATTCATGTTGTTTATGTATACCTCCATGCTGGAGAATTTGCTGTAATAACGCTCTGCCTCATCCTTCAGCTTGGTCTGCAGGGAAGAAATCATATCATTATAACCATCCATCTGCTTTTGCAGATAGTTATCCAGCATGGACAAGGGAGATTCCTTCGCACCCGCAGCCTGCACAAAAACGCCCTTGCGTGCCGAATCAATCGCACCGTATTTATCAAATATGGTTTTGATGTTGTTCATAATGCCGCCCTCCTGCGTAACAACCTTCTTGCCGTTCGCATCGGTATAGCTTTTTTCAGGCTCTGTGAACAGCTTTTTCACCACATCCAGGTTATTATCCAAGGCCGCCTTAAATTTTTCCTCATCGAAGTTTACCTTGCCGTTGCTGCTGTAGGAGGTTGCGGATGTGATACCGATTTCCTCCAACTGCTTAATGGTGTCTGAATTAGAGCCAAACAGGAAACGAATTTCATCCGTAAAGCTTCTCACATCGGAATTATTGAACAGCATCCCTTCCTGTGCCTTTTCCGTCCAGTTTTTGATTTCGGTTTCGCTCATATCCTCTTTCTGCTCCTCGGTCAGAGGTGCATAATTCCGATTGGGCTTTTCGCTTACCACTTTATTCGCATATTCCGCAATTTCATTGTAAGCATCAATCATTTCCTTCACTGCAGTGGTGATTTTATCCACATCCGCCTTTGCCTCAAAGGAAACCCCTGCATTTTTGTCTTTCAACCGGCCTGCCGCATCCACATTAAATGTGCCTGTCACCGTCACATTCATGCCATTGAGGTTAAAGGTGTTGGAGCCTCTGGTAACCTCAATCGGGTCTGCGCCGCCTTCGCCGTCATAATCCACAAAAATCACTGCGTCCTGTCCCTTTGTCACCACATAGTCACCGTTTGCAGAATCCTTGCCAACGCCTTCGCCGAACATCGCAAGGCCGAGATTGTATCCCTGTGTGCCGTCAGCGCTGCTCGTGCCGACAATGGAAAAATCGCCGCTGGCACCATCCTGTGTGGATGTAATGCTCAGCTTATCCGCTGTGGAAAGATAAGAAACCTTTACCTTCGCATCACTGGCATTGATTGCCTCCATGATTTCCTTCATGCTTGTATTCGCATCGAATTTTTTACCATCCGTGGTTTCGCTGATAACATATTCCTTTCCGGAAATGTTATCCTTAATGCGAACGGAATAATCGGTCAGCTTGTCAATGCCGTCTCCCTTAAAGTTGAAGCCGGAATCCGCAAGGGCCGCATTCGTATTCAATCTGTTGGAAGCACCTGCCTTCAGCCCCAATGCCTTCAGTGCATTTGTGCTGCCGTTGGAAAGACTCAACACAGAGGTATCGTCCTTTGCCCCATCGGGCTTTGTTGTTTCAAAGCTCAACCGGCTGCCGTTCCAATCCACCTTAACCCTGCCGGAGCCGAATGCCTCATCCAAGCCGTTCTGGAATGCCTGCTTCACCTTTTCAATATCGAATTGCCCATCGCTGCTCTTTAAATCCTCAGCCTTCAATTTGATGGTTGTGGATTTGCCGTTATAAGAAAAGGTAAATTCCTCGCCTGCCAGCAAATCACTCATATTGCTCTTTGTGACAGCTCCCGCAATGGCAGCATCGGTTGCCTCTTTACCGAAAATCGCAGTATCGCCGGAAGCCTTGCTCCCCTTGGATAAGCCCAAAACATTCTCGATTTCGCTCTCAACCTTTGTAATCTCTATCGTATTGCCGATTTTACGCACCTCATCGGAGGCAAAATCCAGCTTCAGCTTATTGTTTTCCACAGATGCGGCAATATGCTCGCTGAGCTTTTTATCTCCCGTTGCATAATCTGTCTTTTGCAGCTGACGGTTGATTTCATCTGCCACATCCTGCATGGTTTTATATTCCTTGCCGGCATCCAACTGTACCGTGTAGGAGCTGTTGTTATAGGTAAAGGCAAACCTCTGCCCTGCCAGCTTGCTGATTTCCACCTCTTTGGTCGGGTCAATTTCCGCTCCCGTCAGGGTGCTGGCAGAAACGCCCGCCGCAGAAACATAGGCGGTTCTTGTTGCCAGCTGCTTCACACCAACAATCGTTGTATTGCCGGCCATATCCCCATTGCCGCTTGCCTTTACATATTTACTGTTTTCGCCTACTGCGGTAATCATATTTTTGCTGTAAAATGCCGCACTTCTCAGATTGGTTGCAGATGTGTAGGATGTATATTTATTTTGAAAATCAATCAGCTTAGAGCTAATCGAACGATATGCATCCATCTTCCATTGTGCCTTTTGCTTCTGCTGCTCTATCTTTGCAATTTTAGAACGGGTGCCGGATGTTAGATTCTTTACCAGATCATCCGTATCCAGCCCACTTGCCAAGCCGGTAAATCTTTTGCCGCTTAACGAGGATAAAATAGAATTAGAAGATACGCCTGTTATAGATGCCATATGAATCCCTCCATGAAATATATAATCTCTCTCATACTTCGAAATATCTTTTTTTAACAAAGCCTTCTGATGATGTCTGCCAAAAAAACAGACAAAAATGATATAGAGAATGTTCTCTTTCGGTATGCTTCCGTTTTATGCCCAAATGCAAGGGACATGGCCTTTTGCATATCCCGATTTTAAACCGCATTGTAGCATCGTAAACCACTGTATTTTTTAAATTTAGAATTTTCTTCTATACTTATTTATCGACATATAGTATACTTTTATTAATAGTACAAAACTGAAATTTAGATTGGAGGTATCAAATTTGGCTACTATCATTACCGTCACAAACCAAAAAGGCGGCATCGGAAAAACAACAACCTCAAGTGCGCTGATTAGCGGATTGACCGCCAAAAAACAAAAGGTACTTGGCATAGATTTGGATCCACAAGGAAACCTCGGCTTCAGTCTCGGCATTGAAATCGAGGATTGTCCCACAATTTATGATGTATTTAAGGAAAAGGTCAGCGTTGCACGAGCCATTTCCCGTACGCAATATGGTGACGTAATCCCCTCTAATATTCTTTTGAGCGGTGCAGAGCTGGAGTTTAACCGCCCCGGCAGAGAATTTCTTTTACGGGATGCCCTGTCCGATTTGCAGCATCTCTATGATTATATCATCATTGATACACCTCCTGCCTTAAATATTCTTACCGTCAATGCCTATGTTGCCTCCAACTGCTTAGTGATCCCTATGATTCCGGAAATTCTAAGCCTTCTTGGTGTATCTCAGCTAAAGGAAACCATAGATACCGTTGTCAGATTTTATAATAAAAACCTAAATGTTCTGGGTATTCTTCTGACAAAATATAACAAGCATCTGAATCTTTCCAAGGAGGTCTTGGAAATGGCAGAAACCATTGCCACACAATTAAACACAAAGGTCTTTGATGCTAAAATTCGTCAGGGTGTTGCTGTTGCAGAGGCACCCGCACATTGTCAAAGCATTTTGGATTATGCACCAAAATCAAATCCCGCCTTGGATTATCGCTCCTTTGTGGATGAGGTATTTACTTTAACCCAAAAAAATAACTGATAGGAGGTTGTTATTATGCCTAAAAAAAGTAGCAAAACTGCCCATGTGCTAAATTTAATTTCTCCTACAAAGGAGGATGCTCTGCCGGCAGAGGAAAAGGAAAGCACCACAGCCGTTGAAGCAGAAGAACCCATAGCGGAAGCGCCAAAAACAAAGCCTGCAGCCGAAAAAATGGAAACCATCCTGCATCTTTCAGAAAGCACCGAGGACCTTTCCAACCTCATCCAAAAAAATCTGGAGCAGGAATTTGATACCGCACAATCCGAACCGGAAGAAGAAGTAATCGAGCCTGCTCCCGTTGAAGCGTCCGAGCCTGCTCCCGTTGAAGCGTCCGAGCCTGCTCCCGTTGAAGCGTCCGAGCCTGCTCCCGTTGAAGCACCCGAGCCTGCTCCTGCTGAAGCACCCGAGCCTGCTCCCGTTGAAGCACCCGAGCCTGCTCCCGCTGAAGCACCCGAGCCTGCTCCCGTTGAGGCACCCGAGCCTGCTCCCGTTGAAGCACCCGTGCCTTCTGCCTCGAAACCAAACGATACAGAAACGGAGGAACCTACACCTATGACTCAAACAGCTCCTAATGTAGAAGAATCCCCTTCTCACGAAAATGAATTTTACTACATCAATGTGTATGAACAAATCGTTAAAAATAATGTACTGGAATATTTAGAGCGTTTCGGTGTTTGCACCTGCAGCCGTTGTGTTGCCGATGCTACTGCGTTGGCACTGACCAATCTTCCCTCGAAATACATTGTCACAGAATACGATAACACATCGCCATTGCTCAGCTTTTTCGAGCATCAATTCCAAACACTGATTTTGTCTGAATTAACAAAGGCTTGCCTTACCGTTCAGGCAAACCCTCGTCACAAACGATGATGTCTCCCCCAATGAAGCAGCCAAAGGGAGAGCATCCTCTATCATCGGGCATACCAACACCCATTTGCAAAGCAGCCTCCACAGACCTTCGCAGATGGGTGTTTTCTTGAAGCATAAAAACGCAAAAAATTGTATTTTTGACATACATTTACAATTTTTTATTGTCCTGCGCCGCCGATTATGATATGATGTGATAAATTCTTCCGCACAGCGAGCTACGGCTTTCTGTAAGGAAAAAATCATTTTCATTGAAACCAACGCTGACACAAAGAGATTATTCTGCGTGGAAGGGTGCCTTTTGAAACAGATGGCTTTTCTGCACCCTTTCGGGTGCTTTTTTGTTGTCCGCAAGCATGAAAAATAGAAAGGAAGAGAAAAAATATGTATCCCTATAACCCCCATTCCCAAAAGGCAGAGGAATTTATCAACCATGCGGAAATTATGGAAACCCTCGCCTATGCAGAGGAAAATAAGCACAACATTCCCTTAATCGACAGCATTATCGAAAAGGCAAAGCAAAGAAAGGGCCTTTCTCACAGAGAGGCAATGGTGCTTTTGGATTGTGATATTCCCGAAAAAAACGAAGAAATCTACGCACTGGCAAAGCAGATTAAGCAGGATTTTTACGGCAACCGTATTGTAATGTTTGCACCGCTGTATCTTTCCAATTATTGCGTCAACGGCTGTGTTTACTGTCCGTATCATGCGAAAAATAAGCACATCCGCAGAAAAAAGCTGACACAGGAGGAAATCGTCAAAGAGGTAACCGCCTTGCAGGATATGGGGCATAAGCGTCTGGCATTGGAAACCGGCGAGGACCCCGTCAATAACCCCATTGAATATGTGCTGGAAAGCATCAAAACGATTTATAGCATTAAGCACAAAAACGGCGCCATCCGCAGAGTGAATGTCAACATTGCGGCAACCACCGTTGAAAACTATCGTAAGCTGAAGGAGGCAGGCATCGGCACCTATATCCTCTTCCAAGAAACCTATCATAAGGAAAGCTATGAACGTCTGCACCCCACAGGCCCCAAGCATGATTATGCTTATCACACCGAGGCCATGGATAGAGCCATGGAGGGTGGCATTGATGATGTCGGGATTGGCGTTTTGTTCGGCCTGGAGCTGTATCGTTATGAATTTGCAGGGCTTCTGATGCACGCAGAGCATCTGGAAAGCGTGTTCGGCGTAGGCCCGCACACCATCAGCGTGCCAAGAATCCGCCATGCCGATGATATTGATCCCTCCGCCTTTGATAACGGCATTGATGATGATACCTTTGCAAAAATCGTAGCCTGCATCCGTGTAGCCGTACCCTATACAGGCATGATTGTTTCCACAAGAGAAAGCCAGGAAAGCAGAGAACGTGTGCTGAGCCTTGGGGTATCCCAAATCAGCGGCGGCTCCTGCACCAGTGTCGGCGGCTATTATGAAAAAGAGGCGGAGGAGGATAACTCCGCACAGTTTGATGTCAGCGATAACCGCACCTTAGACGAAATCGTAAAATGGCTGATGGATTTGGGCTATATCCCCAGCTTCTGCACCGCCTGCTATCGTGAGGGCAGAACGGGCGACCGCTTTATGAGCCTTTGCAAGAGCGGACAGATTCAAAACTGCTGCCTGCCCAATGCGCTGATGACACTCAAGGAATATCTTTTGGACTATGCCGCACCGGCAACAAAGGAAATCGGGGAAAAGCTGATTTTGGATGAAATCAAATCCATCCCGAAGGAAAAAATTCAAGAAATCGTGCAAAAAAATCTGGTGGAAATCGAAAAGGGAAATCGGGATTTCCGTTTCTAAAAAAAAGAATACAGGAAGGGTGCTTTCAAAGTGCCTTTCCTGTTTTTTTGGCAACAAACAAATAAAGCCCCCATTTGTGATAAACTGCCTCACAAACAGGGACTCCTGTTAAAACGAAGTGGCTGCTTCCTCTTATCGTTCCTCCAAAAGCTGATCCATAACCTCTACCAAATGGCCAATTTCCGGCTTGGATAACTGCTCATCCGCACCGACCGCCTTGCCTTTGATTTGCATTTCCGGTGTAATCAACGAGGAGA
This sequence comes from uncultured Anaerotignum sp., assembly GCF_934277605.1. GTDB lineage: Bacteria > Bacillota > Clostridia > Lachnospirales > Anaerotignaceae > Anaerotignum_A. Next base: position 48,681 of record NZ_CAKQVD010000005.1, on the reverse strand, counting down.
AGATCACAACAGGCACCTTCTTCAGCTTATCATTTGTCTTGATGAGCTTTGTCAAGCGGTGTCCATCCATTTCCGGCATTTCTATATCCGTAATAATCAACGACACCTTGTCTCTGATGTCCTCTTCCTCTGTTTCCTTAGAAATCTGAGAAAGATAATTCCAAGCCTCCTGACCATTATTAAATTTCTCAATATTTACATAGCCGGCTTTTACCAAAGCCTCCTTGATAATCTTCGCAAGCAAAACAGAGTCCTCTGCCAAAACAATAGGCTTCAGGTTTCTTTCACGAGCACCCATATGCTCAATTTCAGCCAACTGAATCGATGTTTCCGGTGCAATTTCAGCTACAATCTTTTCAAAATCCAATATTGTAACCAATTCTCCCCCGCACTGTGCAATCCCTGTCGTAATGCTGTCCCCATCACCTGCAACCGTTTTATCGGGCTTCATAATATCCTTCCAGGAAAGGCGGCTGATGCCAACAACTGTATGTACACGGAATGCAACGTGCAGGTTATTAAAATGCGTTATAATAAATAAATCCTTTTCATTATGCTCCTGCACCTCATTCGTCACGAAATAAGGCAAATCAATCACTGTAATCAGAATATCTCTCGGCTTAAAAATCCCCTCTACCGCCGGATGCACATGAGGAACTGGCTTAACCTTATCAGACATAATGATTTCCTTAACCTTTGCAACATTGATGCCATATAAAATTCCATTGATAGTAAACTGCATGATTTCAATTTCATTCGTACCCGTTTCAAGCAATATACTGTTTTTTGGTGTTTTGTTATCCATTTTATTCTGCCTCCTCAATGCTCATTCTAATATGCTTTCAAACCGAAGCACTATCAACTCATATTTTACAGCTTTTGCTCCGGTTTGCCAAATGCCTTTATCGTCCCTGTCCCTGTTGCCGAATCGAAAAACAGCGTTCTGGCATAATCCGAACCGGTATCCTCACTGACCAAGCGTATTCTTTCCTGCCGCAAAACCTCTTTCACGCTTTTTACATTTCTTGCTCCAATGTTTCCCCATTCCAGATTGTTGAATGTTTCAAACATTTTTGCACCGCCGGCAATTTTACAGACCATACGGCTTTTTACCGCACCGAAGGCAACCATCTTTCGCACTGCCTCCCGAATACCTGTATCCGCAAATTTATAAACATTCTCCACAGCCGCATCCTGTGGTGCTGTCGGCAGCATGATATGTACCATAGCCGCCGTCTTGATTACATTATCATATAGGCATACACCAACGCAAGAACCGAGTGCGTATGTAACCAACATCCCCGGCGCTCTGCATAGCTTCATATCAGCAATGCCAACAATATATGGCTTCTTCAATTCGCAACCCCCAATTTCTGCATAATATAGTCTAACGATTTTTCATCCGGAAGCATCAGCAAGCGGCTATACACTTCCTCTCCATCACACTCAAAGGTGCCATTGATTGTCAGCAGCTTGTCCATGCTGTAGCCATACATCGCAATCGGCACATTCATGATACCGCCCAGCATATTGATGGAAACAGAAGGCACCGATAAATCCATCGTAATTTCCGTTAAACCGGATAATGCGTTCACATAAGAGGAAATGATAATATTTCCGACCTCCGTCAATGCAGACATTTCCATTTCGGTTATCTCGCTCAAATCATCAATGTGCTTCTGCAGTAAGCTTTCCATAACAATATTGATAAATTTCAGGTTCTGTAAAAACAGCATCACGCCATGTACCTCTCCCGAAAATTCAACCAATATAGCCGCCACAATTTTTTCAGGGCCGCCCAGCTCATAAACAGCCTTATTAAACTCCACCAATTTCACTTCGGGTAAGGTCATGGATATTTTTCGCCCCAATACAGTCGAAAGTGCAGTTGCCGCATTTCCCGTACCGATGCTGCCAATCTCTTTTAAAACATCATAGCTTAGACTGGTTTCATTTTTATAGCCATTATAGTCCATTGATATTTCCCCCGTTCTTATCCACGCAGATTATTTATAGTGTTCTCGATTTCATCAGAGGTTTGCACCATCTTCAGCGCATACTGATAGGCTCTTTGCGCTTCAATCATCTTTTCGATTTCATCTGCCATATTCACATTTGAATTTTCTGTGTAACCCTGCAACAGCATTGCACTGCTGTTTTCCGCAACAACTGCATTGCCATTTTTTTCTGTCGGTAAATATTCGTTATCGCCCATGTGAAGCATACCGTCTCTTGTTCGGAAGCAATATACCCCCACAGGCAGCTCCTCTGATGCAGAAGGGTCAACTGCAATATCCTCTCCCGCAGTATCCAAAACGTGCTTTCCGTTTTGTGCAGTCAAAAGAAATCTGCCATCCGCCTGCTGAGATAAGCAAAAGGAGCCGTCTCTTGTATAGGAAACCTGCCCTGTTGCGGGGTCCTTCAATGCAAAAAATCCGTCTCCGGTCAAGACATAATCATACGGCAAATTGGAGGGCAGCAGCTCTCCCTGTGTAAAGTCCGTATTCGTTTTCTCCACTCTGGAACCACTGCTCGCACTCAACTGTGTCCCCTCCTGTGCAGGAGGATTCAGTTCATTATAAATCAAATTGGAAAAAACAGCAGTTTCCTTCTTAAACCCCACGGTTGATAGGTTTGATAAGTTATTCGCAACCACATTCAAACGCTTTTGCTGCGCCGCCGCACCGGCAGCCGCTGCATAGAAAGCCAAATCCATATTCCTTCACACTCCCATCTCACTCATTCCCGATTTTAATTGATTTTGCCGATTTCCGTCGTCGCTTTGCCAAGCATTTGATCATATATCTTTAAAACCTGTGCAGCGCTCTGCAAATGTCTTTCACTTTCTATCATGGATACCATTTCCTTCAAAGCATCCACATTCGATGCCTCCAGGCACCCCTGCAGCACCGTACCGTTTGCATAACGCACCTCTCCGCCACCGGTAAAAAATTCGCCCTCCTTTACCAGCTGCGTCGGATCAGAAACAATTACCAGCTGAATTTGGTCGATGAAGTTGCCGTCCTTGTCATATACGCCCCCGTTGGCATCCACTCGGATATTCTCCGCATTGAACTCCTGTACGGAGTCTCCGTCCTTTGTCAATTCCTCCGCCTGCGGATGAAACACCTGAATCGGGCCCTTTTTCCCAAGCAGCAGACTCCCATCCTGCGTACAAATATAACCCTGATTGTTTAGGTTAAAGGAGCCGCTTCTGGTATAACGCACACCGCCGTTATTCCGCACCTGAAAAAACCCATCCCCGCTTACCGCAAGGTCCAGCTTGCGATCTGTTTGCTGAAAAGCGCCCTGTGTAAAATCTGTAATCGTTTCTCTGGGAATCCGTGCCATGCTGACCTCTGCCAGCTCCTTCGCATTCGCTTTGTCTGTGTTCCCCGTTCTGCCCATCAGCTCATTCCGAAAGGTAGAGGAGGAAAGCTGATCCGCCTTAAAGCCCGCTGTGCTTACATTCGCCATATTTGAGCTGATTACATCCAGATTGCGTCTTTGTGTCAGCATACCTGATGTCAGATTATAAAGCCCTTTTACCATTGCAAATCAAATCCTTTCTATTTTTTTTGGTTCTCCTGCATATAAATTCGCAGCTTACGCAAAGCATTGCTATGTATCTGAGATATTCTCGATTCACTTAAATTCATTACCCCCGCAATTTCCTTCATGTTCAGCTCCTGCTGATAATGCAGAGAAAGCACCATTTGCTCATTTTGTCTAAGAGAGGTAATGCCCTGCTTCATAATATCTTCCAATTCCTTGTTTTCCAAAATCTGTTCGGGTGTATCGCCGGTATCCGCAATATTCTGTATCCCGCTGCCATGTCCCTCCAGAAAGGCATCCAGAGAAACCAAATTATACAAATTTGTTTTGTTCAGCATTTTTGCCTGATATTTCTCCACAGTCATTCCAAAATACTGTGCCATTTCCTGGTCCGTAGGAAATCTCCCCAGTTGATTGAACAATTCATTCGTAGCATTATCAATCAGCCGTGCATTTTTACGCACATTTCTCGGAATCCAGTCCTGCTTCCGCGCCATGTCGATAATCAGCCCTCTCAGCCGCTTGGAAATATAGGTTTCAAATTTTACATTCATGTTGAGTGCAAATTTATCAATAGAATTCATCAACACAATGACACTCTCATTTATAATATCGTCCATTTGTGCAAAACTTACATAAACACCCTTCATTTGAATTGCAATATTTTTGACAATATAAATGTATCGCAAAACAAGCTCCTGCTTAATCAGGGGATCTCCGGTGCTTTTGTATTCTCGAAAAAGCTCTTCATTTGTTTTTTCCTCAAAATGAATCCGTTCAATCATACACCTTTTCTCCTTTGTTAAAGGGTAATATTGCCTATCGATTGGATCTGGACGTTGTTGCTGATCTCATTAAAGGACAGTACATAAATATCCGAATAAAACTGCTCAATCAGGCGGTAAAAATATAACCGGATGACATGACTGGTCAAAATAATGGGTGTCTGCCCCAGCTCCGTAAATTTCTTCACAATATCCGCAAGCTGAATAATAATTTTCTGCATAACCTCCGGATTCAAGGCCAAATACAGTCCGTTTTCGTTTTTGGTAAGACTGGATGCAATCACCTTTTCCACTTCCGCATCCAAAGTAATCACCCGCATCTGCCCATCCACACAAAATCTTCTGGTAATCGTACGCTTCAAGGCAACACGCACATTTTCAGTAATCGTATCTAAATCCCTGCTTGTAGCGGAGGAATCCAAAATTGTTTCTAAAATCGTTCCCAAATCCTTAATCGGTATGCCTTCCTTCAAAAGAGAGCAAAGCACCTTCTGAAAACCGCTGTATGTAATGCTGTTGGGGAAGGCCTCCTCCACCAGCTCCGGCATCTGCATTTTCAGATTGTTTATCAGTTGTGTAACCTCCTGCCGTGTCATCAATTCGGAAACGTGCTTTTTAATTGTTTCCGACAAATGTGTCACAAGCACTGATAGCGGGTCAATGACGGTATAGCCATAAATCTCCGCCATTTCCTTCATATCAGGCAAAATCCATTTACTCGGAATGCCGTATGCCGGCTCTATCGTTTCAATGCCATCCACCTCACCCGTCGGATTCGGCGGCTCCAAGGCCAAATAATAATCCGTTAGGATTTCGCCCTTGGCAACCTCCTCCCCCTTAATTTTAATCACATATTGATTCGTATTCAAGGCTGCGCTGTCACGCAAACGAACCGAGGGAATCACAAAGCCCATCTCCTGTGCATATTGTCGCCGGAAAATCACAATACGGTTAATCAGCTTGCCCCCACTGGCTTCATCCACCAAAGGAATCAAGCTGTATCCAACCTCCATTTCCACAGGCTCCACGCTTAGCAGGGAATAAATATTATTGATGTCCTTATAATATTCCTCCTCCGTCATGGGCGTTTCCTGCTGCTTGCTTTCCGCCGTCGTCATTTGCTCCTCCAACGCCCCCATTGCGCCGACTGCCTTCATGCGGCGTCTTGCCGTCAGCCCCAGCGCAACCAGTGCCGCCGCAACAAAAATCAACTGGATATGCGGCATCCCCGGCATCAAAGCCACAACAAAAAGAAGGCCACCGCCAATCAAAAATGCCTGCGGCTGTGCTAAAAATTGAGCAGAAACGTCTGTATTCAGGCTGCCCTCGGAAACAGATCTTGTAACAATCATACCCGTTGAGGTAGAAATCAGCAATGCCGGAATCTGTGAAACCAAGCCATCACCGATCGTTGCAATGGAATATACCTGTACCACGGAGCCAAAATCCATGTTGGATTGCACCACGCCGATAATGACACCTGCCACAAAGTTAATTGTTGTAATGATAATAGACATCACAGCGTCGCCTTTTACGATTTTCGTCGCACCGTCCATGGCACCATAAAAATCGGCTTCCTTCTGAATTTTATGTCTGCGAGTCCTTGCATCCTCCTCTGTAATCAGTCCTGTACTTAAATCAGCGTCAATCGCCATCTGCTTCCCCGGCATAGCATCCAAGGTAAATCTGGCTGCAACCTCAGCAACACGCTCTGCCCCTTTGGTAATAACGATAAACTGCACAAGTACAATAATGAGGAATATAATAACGCCGACAACCGCATTTCCCTGCAAAACAAAGGTACCTACGGCCGAGATAACCTGCCCCGCCTGTCCCTGCTTTGTCAAAATGAGTCGTGTTGACGATATGTTCAATCCAATTCGAAACAAAGTCGTTATCAAAAGGAGAGAAGGAAAAATGGAAAATTCCAACGGCTCCTTAATGTTCATTGTAATCAGCAATATAATCAGCGAAATAGATATATTCATGATGAAGAAAATATCTAATACAAAAGGATTAAGTGGTATTACCAATAATAATACAATGACAATGACGAATAACGAGATTGCACTACTTAAAATTTTTTTCATCTTCGCTTCTCCGCTAAAATCTTTTCAACTTATCTTTAAATCCTGTGGTTCAATTTATAAACATACGCAAGAATCTCGGCAACCGCACCGTAAAATTCTCTGGGCAATGCCTGATTCAGGTCTGTCTCTGCATAAATCCCCCTTGCAAGAGGTTTATTTTCAATCACAAAAACGCCATGCTCTTCCGCAACCTTTATAATTCGCAGCGCCAGCTCATCCTGTCCCTTTGCCAACAAAATGGGGGCTTCATCTCTGTCCATGTCATATCTCAATGCAACAGCAAAATGCGTCGGGTTTTTGATAACAACGTCCGCCTGCGGAACCTGCTGCATCATTCTGGACATGGCACGTTTTCTTTGCAGCTCTTTGATTTTCCCCTTTATCTGAGGGTCACCCTCCAGCTGCTTGTATTCCTCTTTAATCTCCTGCTTGCTCATTTTCAACTGCCGCTCGTATTCCCATTTTTGATAGAAGAAATCAAATACCGAAATAACGGCAAATGCCATTGCGATTTTCAAAGCCATGCTAAATACGGTTTGAAACATATATCCACAGGAGGTCAATAAATCCGTTGATAACAATCGAGGGAGCTGCTTGATCTCCCCTTCGATAAAATCATATAATATATAAAATAGAATTGAAATTTTAATCATGCCCTTGAGCAGCTCAACCACACTGCGCAGCGAAAAAATTTTTTTCAGCCCTTGGATTGGGCTTAGGCGATTCAATTTCAATTTCAGGCTTTCAAGTACAAAAAGCGGTTTTGTCTGGAAGACTGTAGCCGCAACAGATAATACAATAATCAATGCCATAATCGGCAGAACAATTTTTGCCGCCGTAATTACAATATCAAAGGAAAATTCCCTGATTCTATATCCACTTAAATCTGAAACATCTTTGATATAGCCAATATATTTCAGCAAAAAAAGTCTCAAGGTGGAGTAGGCAGATAAAAAAGTGAATTTCAACACATAAAATCCGCCAAGCAATGTAAGCACGGTTACAATGTCCTTGCCTACAAAAACATTACCCTTCTTTCGTTCGTCCCGGCGTCGTTTTGGCGTGGCTTTTTCGGTTTTCTCTCCCGCCACCTTCTGTCCCCCCTCTTATCCTTGCATAATCATAAACATATCACGCATACTTTTTGCTAAAACCTCTATCATATCTAATATAAAATCAGAAATCGGGAAAAACAAAAACAGCATAATCAACAGCCCCACCAAAATTTTTGCTTGGATATTTACAACAAAAATATTGATCTGTGGTATTGCTTTCATCAGAATTCCCATGCCCACCTCTATAAAAAGCTGCACTGCCAGCATAGGCATGGCAATGCGCAAAGCCAGGGACATAAATTCCGCAAAAAAATGCACCGCAGCCGAAGCCACCTCTTTCCCAAGGCTAATGCTGCCATAAGGCACAATATCCGCTGAGGTCAGAAAGATTTTTAAAACCACCAAATGTGCATCTGTTGTCAAAAAGCACAGCATCAGCAAAATATTCAGCAAGGTTGCAAACAGAGAAATGGAAGCATTGCTCTGTGCATCATAAATGGTGGACATAGAAAGCCCCATCTGATAATCAATCACAGAGCCGGCAAAAATGACGGCATTGATGAAAAAATTGAATACCGTCCCCAGCACATAGCCAACTGCAAGCTCCTTTAAGAGCAATTCCGCATAAACAATTGCATTTCCTATGTCTATGGTAATTGGTGCAGTCACGCTATAAACCAGCATGGATAGCACCATAATGATACCGGCCTTGAGCATAACAGGAATGTTCGTCCGCCCAAACAGCGGGTTAAACTGAATGCAGCCAAAAACCCTCATGAAAATCAACGAAAATAATATGATATTTCCGTTCATATCAATCATAGTCATTCTTCCTTCCGCTTACATTTTACCGAACAATTCCACAACATATTGCTGCATCACCTGCAGCATCCATGAGCCGGACGCCAAGAGAACCACAACAATCACCAAAAGTTTTGGCACAAACGTCAGCGTCTGCTCGTGAATCTGTGTCGCTGCCTGCACAATGGAAATTAAAATGCCAATCCCCATGCTCAAAAGTAGGATTGGCGCACTCAACTTCACAGCAATCATGACACCAACTCTTAAAATATCCAAAGCCTGTGCATTGTCCAAACTCTATCCCCTCCTAATTGAAGCTTTGTACCAATGTCGAAAACAGCAATTCCCATCCATTTACCGTAATAAACAGTAACAGCTTAAACGGCAAGGAAATCATTGCCGGCGGCAGCATAATCATACCCATGGACATCAGTGTACTGGAAACAATAATGTCAATCAATACAAAGGGGATATAAATCAAAAAGCCCATAACCAAGGCACGTTTCAATTCTGTTGTCATAAAGGCAGGAACAACAACACGCAGCGGCAAATCCTCCACCTTTTCCTGTGCTTCTATTCCCGCCATTTCCTCATACAGCTTTAAGGCATTATGCTCCGTCTGCCGCAGCATAAACTTCTTTAAAGGAATCTCCCCTCTTTGCAAGGCCTCCTCTTGTGTAATTTCCTCGTTCCGATAAGGAACATAAGCCGTTTCCGTAATTTCATCTATTACCGGAGACATAACAAATAAAGTCAGAAAAAGCGCAAGACCGATTAAAACAGCATTCGGAGGCGTCGATTGTATCCCCATCGCACTTCTGGTGAATGACAAAACAATAATAATGCGGGTAAAGCAGGTCATCATCAAAAGCACAAAGGGCAGAAGAGAGATTGCTGTCATTAAAAATATCAATTCCAATGTCTGTATGGAATTGCCGTTTATGTTTACCATTGCATCCTGCACGAACTTCTACACTCCCAACATAAAAATCTCATATCCAAAGCATTGAATATGTTTAAAGCCGTCCCTTTTCTTTTCCGTTTTTCATTCTATCCTTTAAAAAGGAAACAAATCCCAAAGAATCCGGTGATTGCATTTCTCCATCCATCACCTGTCCTTCTTCCAATTCCTGCAAAAGACTAATGCTGTTCTGAGAAACGCCCAAAAGGTAATCCTTTTGCCCCACCCGAACAACAATAATGCTTTTTTCACGTCCAATAATCGCTTGGTCAATGATTCGAATATTTGAAGAACCCCCAATCCGAATCATCCTACCGCCCACCTTGCAGCTCACCACATAGCTCAGATATAAAATCAGTGCCAATACAAGAAGTACGGTAATAAAGCTTATAACTTCAGAAAAAATAATAATCACTCTTTTCTATTCAGATCATTTGCCGATTTTCAAGCTGCAAATCACCCCAGAACAGCCTTTACAATTTTCAAAATTCTATCAGGCTTGAACGGCTTTACGATAAAGTCCTTTGCGCCGGATTTGATTGCATCGATAACCATTGCTTCCTGTCCCATTGCAGAGCACATAACAACCTTTGCATTGGCGTCATTTCCTCTAATTGCCTTCAATGCCTCCAGGCCATCCATGTTCGGCATTGTAATGTCCATGATTACCAAATCAGGCTTCACCTCGTTATATTTTTCAACTGCCTGTAAGCCATCGGATGCCTCATAGATTTCCGCATTACCATATCCGTTTTTTGTCAGCGTATCCTTTACCATCATTCTCATAAAAGCTGCGTCATCTACTAATAATATTTTCGCCATTTCATAAACCTCATTTCTTTATTTTTAATTGATTTACACTAACTACTCAGTTGTCCCCGCAAAGCGTTTTTTTCTAACATTGCCCCGCAGGAAATTTTTTGCTAACTCAATCCTTCTTGAAATCCTCAATTTTCCAATCGGCGTGCTTCACAATCTCTGTGATTCTGACACCAAAGCTGTCCTCTATAACAACAACATCACCACGGGCAATGCATTGTCCGTTTGCATAAATGTCCACCTGCTCTCCCGCCAGCTTATCCAGCACAACCAAAGAGCCGTCTGTTAATTCCAGAATATCCTTTACGCTTTTTTTCGTGCGTCCGATTTCAACCGATACCTCCAAGGGTACGTCCATAATCAAGGAAAGGTTTTCCTGATATTCCTCACCCGCTACAGTCTTATCCTCCTCATAATTCGGTGTCTGAATCGGGTTCACATTGATAACCTTCGGTTCTCTCGGCTCCTTGCTTTTTTGAGCAGGCTCCTCACCATATCCCGGCATCCCATAGGGGGGATACATTCCATAGGGATAGGGTGGATACATTCCGTAAGGATACATTCCCATCGGAGGCATTCCATTCGGCATTCCCTGCTCGTTTGGCATCGGCGGCATTCCATACATCCCCATCTGCGGCTGCGCATTTTGCGGCTGTGCATTTTGCGGCTGTGCATTCTGCGGCTGCGCATTTTGTGGCTGTGCATTTTGTGGCTGCGTATTCTGCGGCTGCGTATTCTGCGGCTGTGCGTCCTGTGCAGGCTGCTCTGCCGTCTGCCCACTTATCAGCTTTTCAATCTCCTCCTGGCTTAATGTGCCGCCGGAAGCTGCGGCAGGCTCCGGTTCAGGTGCAGTGTCCTCAGACATACTGCCCTTCAGCTTTTCGATTTCCTCCTGGCTTAATGTGCCGCCGCCGGAAGCTGTAGCAGGCTCGGCAGGTGTCTCCGGTTCGGCAGAAGCTTCCTCGTAATCCTCATTTTCAAGCCCAAGATTAAATGCAGCCAAAAGTCTTTTTGCCAACGAAACAGACATCAAATTCATAAACTGGCTTTCGATGCTGTTCTCAATCTTCAGCTTGAAGTAAACAACTACCTTTACTTCATCTTTTTCAAAATATTTATCCTTAAAGGATGCCAAGTCCGGTGTTTCAAATGATTTGGGTGTTGAAATATTTACAACCTCTCCCAAAAACTCCGAAAGTGCCGTAGAGGATGCACCCATCATCTGGTTCATAACCTCGCAAACGGCGCTTAAATTCATTTCATTCAGCTCAAATTCTTCATCCGGAATTTCCGTCCCCATCAGAATTTCGCAAATCACCTTTACATCGTGCCGCTTCAGCAGCATAATATTACTGCCGCTCAAGCCCGAAACGTATGTAATCTCTACGCCAATAGCCGGTTCAATCTCTCCAAATTCAAATTCATCTTTTGAAACTACAGCTACTTTGGGTGTTGTAATATCTACTCTTCGGCTCAACATCGTCGAAACAGCCGTTGCAGATGCACCAAGGCTTATGTTTAGAATTTCGCCTATAGCATCTATCTCCAAAGAACTAAATTGATTTTTACTCATTTTTCCTATTCTCTCCTTCATGCTGAAATCCGGCATATTTTATAAAACATCACTGATTTTTACAGCCATATTTTTATTATTAGTTCCCAAGTAGCCTTTAAACCATGTTTTTTCTGCAATACTCAAGTATACTTCAGAATCCTTTGATTTATTTAAATTGATTACATCTCCTACCTGCAGATTATAGACATCCCTTAACAGCAAATTGGATTTTCCAAGCTCCGCTTTGATTTCCAAGGATGTTTTCTTAATATTGTCAAATATAATCTTAGATGTAATCTCTCTTTCTTCTTCTGTCAAACCATCCTTTGCGGATCGTTCGTCCATAATACCAAATACACCTGACAACGCACTATCGGGTAAACAAATATTTATCTTTCCTTGCACATTCCCAATCTGTATTTCCAAAATCACAATCGCAACCGATTCATCACGGCTGATTTCCTGCATCATGGTAGGATTCGTTTCCACTCTATCCAGCTCAAATTGCAGCTCCAAATAGTTGGTCCAGCCATCCGCCATAACATCTACCATATATTTTACGATTGATTGATACAGCCGCAATTCTATATCCGTATATGTATAGTTCGGAATCTCATCCATATCCTCACCGGTGCTGCCCAGCATATGATCAATCATACAAAGCATCGCCAAAGTATCTATCTTCATTACAACCGGCTCCTTCGCCGGCCCTTCCTGTGTTGCCACATTGATAATTGTTAATACATCATTGTCATTTAAGGAATTTGCAAATTCATAATATCTCTGTTCCTCAACATCGACAATTTCTACCTGACACCCTGTCCGAAGTATGCTGTTAACTCTGGACGATACCACTCTGGAATAATTCTCATAAATTCCTTTTAGCAGCTTCAGCTTATCTCTGGTAAATTTTTTGGGACTGTAGAAATCATATTTCTTATATTTCTTTTCTGTCGCCGCCGGCGTTTCCATAGATTCTGTTGAAGGTTCACCATCACTGTTTAGCATTGATCCCAGCAATGCGTCTATCTGGCTTTGTGTTAACACTTCAGACATATCTTATCCCCTCCCTTCCTTTTTTTTCTTCCCTATAAGCACCTATTCAATCTGAATTTCCTTGTAATATTCCTCCAGAGACATCTGCTTACTGTCGTTTTTCGTAATCAGAACCTCAACTCTGCGGTTTTTCGCTCTGCTCTCCTTTGTGTCAAAGGAGCTGATTGGCCTAAATTGTCCATAGGAGCAGGCCACAAGCTTCGCAGGGTCTATAATGTTTTTCGTCTGAATATAAAGCAAAACCTCTGTGGCACGGTTAGAAGCCAGAAATCTATCGCTAACAGGCTCATTCGGCTCATCCCGCGTTGCCTGCGAGGTATGCCCTAAAATACGCACCTCTTGAATGGCACTGTCTGCAGCACCGATTGCCTCCGCCATTTTATCCAGAACCAGCTTGCCGTCCTCCTTCAGCTGATAGCTGTTGCCATCAAAGAAAATATTATCGCGGAATGTAATAAAGGTAAAGCCGTCACCCTTTGAAATTTCAATATCCTGCTCATAATCATTTTCTTCTATAAATTCCTTCAGCTTTTGATACAGCTGGTCAAAGCTATCCTGCTCATCGGCAGCCTCATGCCCCCCTGCAACAGGATCGTTTAAGCTGGAATTCGGGTCTGTAGTCGTAACTACCTGCGAAGTTTCCACTGCATCAGGGTTAAAGCTTTTTACGATAATTTTCCACTTTTCCTCACTAATGCTGGACATAGAATATAAAAGAACGAAGAAGCACAACAACAACGTAACCATATCTCCGTATGTATCCTGCCAATTCGCTCCACCTGATGATTTTTTGGGTCGTTTAGCCATTTTCTACACTTCCTGTTGGTTATTCCTTTCACGTCCAAGGACTTATTTTTATTTCTTCTTGCCTTTTTTCTCCTGTGCAGCCTCTTCGTTGCCATAGCCTTCTCTTTTCCCCTGCTCCAAGAAAGAGAGCAGCTTTTCTTCCATGAAAGTAGGCGTTTCCCCCGATTGTATGGAAAGAATACCTGTTATAATAATTTCCTTACAAAAATATTCCTCATCACTGCGCACCCGCAGCTTATTCGCAATCGAGTTAAAAATCAGATTCGCAAATACACAGCCATAGAATGTAGTAATCAACGCAACACTCATATCCTGACCGATGTTCGATTCGCCGCTTGTTACATTCATGCCCTTCAGCATATTGATCAAACCAATCAGCGTACCAATCATACCGTATGCCGGTGCCATCGCGGAAGCCTTTTCATAAATACCAACCGCTTCCTCATGTCTTGTTGCCAGCTTATCCAGATTATTTTCCAGAATTTCCTTTACCTTTTCCGGATCTGTCGCATCCACAATCAGCATAATGCTTTGCTTGAAAAAGGGGTCTGTCTGCTCATTTGCCTTTTCCTCCAGAGCCAACAGACCGTTTTTTCTGGCAATTCTCGAAAATTCAACCAATGTACTGATATATTGCATCGGATCATAACGATTACCCGAAACAAGAATTTTCATATGCTTCGGCACCTTTTTCAATGTGCTTGTAGGATAGCTCGCAAAGATTGTAGCAATGGTACCGCCCAAAACTACGAAAACACTGGGAAGGTCAACAAAGTTCTTAACCTTGGTAATCTCAATCCCCAACGGGTTCATGCTGAAAATCATTGCAAGTATAATCAGCAGAAACCCTGCAACGATACCTACAATCGTCATGATGTCTTTCATAAATTACACCCTCTTTACCTACCATACTCTGTCCCAAATTTTTTCGCCTTTTGTGATAGCCTGTCCACAGGCATCCTATTTTTTAAAAATAAGATGCCCGAAGCCAAACACCGTTATTCGTTTACCACCTGTATCCTTCTGTTTAAATCGGCGATTTTTCCTCTAAATTCCACAATTTTATCAATAATTTCATCTATATTTTCTCGCACAATATAAAAATCCTTATTCATCAGAACGATCTTTGTTTCAGGAATCAGCTCAATGCTCGCAATTTGGTCACTGTTGATCACAAAGATTTCGTCATTCAATTTTGTCAGCTTAATCATGTCATTTTTCCTCCGATTCATAAACAAAATAAAGGAATCCCTTTATTCCTAAACGCAAACTCCTTACCGCTTCATAGAAATCAATTCCTGCAGCATTTCATCAGAAACCGTAATCATCTTCGAGTTTGCCTGGAAGCCTCTTTGTGTAATGATCATATTGGAAATTTCTGTTGCCAGGTTTGTGGTGGACATTTCCAACCCGTTTGTCAGCAGCATACCTGTTGTGCCTTCTCCGGGTACATACGCCTTTACCTCACCGGTGTTGTTGCGAACCATATAATAGGAATCTCCTGCCTTTTCCAAAGCATTCGGGTTCGGTACATTACATACGCCAACCTGACCGATTTTATAAATGGTCTTATCATCCCCAACGCCGCTCAGCAGGCCGTTACTGTCAATCGCAATCTGGCTCAAATTCATGCGGGTATCTGCGGCACCGCCTGCACCGCCGCCGCCTGCCTGATCTGCCGGAATACGAATCGGCACCAGAACATCCTTATTTAACACCAAATCAGCCGTTCCTGTTGCGGGCTGTCCGTCTGCGGACATAAAGCCATAGACCACATTTCTGTTCCCGTCCACAAGATAGCCATCGCCATCCACAGTAAATGCACCCACTCTGGTTAAGCTAAGCTTAGGGATATTCGCCCCATCATTTGCAATGCCTTCCCCCGGTGCAGCCCCCAGGTTTTTCGGGCCAACCATAAAAAACCCGTTCCCGCTGATCATACAGTCTGTACCATAGCCTGTCGGTTCATAGTTGCCGGGTGCATAATCAACCGTAATCCCGCCAATCTGAGAGCCATACCCAATCTGGCTTGGATTCTGACCACCCTGCACATCATTACCATTGGTGGAATTATACATATTCTGATAAATGGATTCCTTAAATGTCGCACGTCCTGCTTTAAAACCATATGTATTTACGTTGGAAATGTTATTACTGATAACATCCATTCTGTTTTGATGTGTCCGCAATCCTGCAACTGCCGCAAACATTGATCTAATCATAAATAATCTCTTCCCTTCTTGATTATACCTCGAAACACAGCCCCAAAAAGCGCATTTCGGAAGAACTGTTCCTTTGTATGTAATGCAAATACTATCTAAGCACCATTATTCTCTATTGTACTACATTTTTTTCTCTTTATCTACCAAAAATCTCCTATATAGAAATCTTCTATGATTATTCCGATTTTTCCGAGGCTGCTGTTTTACCAACCACCATAACCTGAGAAAGCGTATAATCCTTACCGTTCACATGAAGAATCGGTTCTCCCTTATAAATGCTCACGCCGGTCACAACGCCCTCCACCTGCTTCACCTCATTGCCGCTCGTTTCCGCTAACACGACATTTTTACCAATCATGGAGGAGGCATAGGATGTCATCGACATATCCATCATATCTGTGATTGCCTGGATCATTGTCATTTGCACCATCTGCTGAATGTAATCCTCATTGCTGCTGGGGTTCAACGCATCCTGATTCCGAATTTGTGCCGCCATGAGCTGCAAAAAGGAATCCATATTCAATCCGTTGTTTTTTTTATTCTTGGAATCAGAAATAACCTGATTATTTGCATCCTTATATACCGGTGTGCTTTGCGCTATAGATACGCCCATGTTCGTTTCCACCTTTCTTTATGTCATTATGCCAAATCCAGCAAGCCCAAACGGAGCTGCTGCACAAAATCGCTTGCATCCCCTTGGCTTCTTTTGTTCTGTCTCTGCTCGCCGCCCTTGCCGCCACGCTCTCTGCCTTCCTGCTGGTGGTATGCCGTCTCATCCTCCTGCCGCACCTGCACATTTGTTTCGTTGCCTGTGCGTTCTTCAATGATCGCCTTTAATTTACCGCCATTGGCTGCCATAATTTCTGCCGCCTTTTGGTTTTCGCAGGACATCACAACATCAATCTTTCCTGCCTCAATCACCAGCTTAATCTTAATTTTTCCAAGCTCCTGCGGCTGCAGCTGAATTTCGTATTCGTTCACGCCCTCCTGCATTTTCACCAATACTGTATCTGCCATTTTTTCAGCCATTTTCGGAGCGGAAATGTCCACCGTATCTCCGACCTTAATCTGAACCAACGGCTCCTCGGCATTTCCCTGCTGCACTATGGTGCTTTGCGGGGCCTGCACTTCGGCACCATTCTGCTCATGAAGCCCCTTTTGCTCCTGCTTGAGATTTACAAATTCACCTTCTGTACCCTTTGCATCCTCCTGCAGCACCGCCTTAAACTCCGCCTTAAGCTCCGCCGTATTGCCCTGCTCCGCTTCCACCACAGGCCTTCGGTCAGCATTCTGCTCAACAGCGGCCCCTTGCGTCTTTGCGTCAATTCTTGCAGTCTCCGGCTCCACAGAAGCCTTCGCCAAGGTATGCAAAGCATTTTCCTCCTTTGGCTGCAGTTGTAAGCCCTCGGTTCCAAGTACATCGTTCTCCCCCGAAACCGCCTCAAGCACAGCACCCTCTGTGCCGTCCTGCGGCAATTCGGCAGGTACCAAATCTGCCGCCTCCCGCAAAGAAAGAAAATTCTGTAAAACCGCCTGTATCTCTAAGCCGTTCTGCATCTCCTCACCTTTATCCTTCTTCGTAGGCTCTGCATTTTCTTCGATAGGGCTGCCTTCCTTATTCTCCGGCTTTTTCTCCTTTTCAGCGCACTTTTTCTTTGAATTTTGCACATTATTATTCAGCATGGCTTTGAAGCCGTCTTTTTCCTCGTTCTTGGCATTTGCTTTGGAAGCACTTCTTTTCGCACCAATCGCCGTGGGGTCACACCCGCTCGAGATGGCATTTTTTGTACTTACCATAATTCTTCACCACCTTATTATTTTTCGCAATCTATTCCTTTTTACCTTTTGAAAATTAAGCCCTTGAAGCCTTTTTATAAAAAAATTTCTTTCCTTGTCGCTCTTTCAAGCAAATTTATTCGGCTGTCTCTATATGTAAAAAGCATTGGTTCTGTGCCGACACCCGCTATCTGCTCCGCTCAGCCACCTTGCTGTTGGATACAAATTCCTCTATAAACTGCTCATGCTCCTTGCTTTCCTCCTTGCGATATTGCTCCAGATTTATTTCCTTCAGCTTTTCAATCGCCACGGATTCCTTCCGCATTTCCAGGATTTCGTTTTTCTTTTGTTCTTCCTCCTGATGAATGGCACGCAAAACATCATATTCACGTTTGATAACCACGCTTTGCCGTGTCAAATAATTCTGATAATTCACCGCCTCCATCGAAGCAATGCCACCCATCTTTTTTTTATCAAATTCTGCGGCAAACGCATCTCTGCTTTTTTCCAGCCCCGCTATTTTTTCCTCCTGCGAGGCAAGCCTCTGCAAAATCTTTGCATGCTCATTCCGCAAAATATTCAGCTTATCATTTTTATACTTTAATACCGATTCCAATTTAAAGAAAAATTTTTTCAATCGGTTCACTTCCCTTACTGTTGCTTATTGCTCCATCACTGCTCCATGCCGTCAAATTGCCGCATCCTCCGCACTATTGAGTATATGCCGCAAGGCATCTATGCACTCCTCGTAGCTAAAGCTTTCATCCACACCCTGCATCAAAAAATTATTTACCATATCTATTTTTGAAATCGCATAGTCCACACTGCTGTTCGTGCCATGCTTATATGCTCCGATAGAAATCAAATCCAGATTCTTTTCATAAACACTCAGAATGTCTCTCAATCGGGATGCAAGGTCCTTATGCTCTTCAGAAACAATGGCATTCATCAAACGGGAGATGCTTGCATTTATATCAATTGCCGGAAAATGGTTGGCATTTGCAAGCTTTCTGCTTAATACGATATGCCCATCCAAAATACCACGCACCGTATCGGCGATTGGCTCATTCGTGTCATCGCCCTCCACCAGCACCGTATAAATTCCGGTAATAGAGCCATGCTCAAAATTCCCGCTGCGCTCCAAAAGCTTTGGCAATTCCGCATAAATAGAAGGCGTATAGCCTCTCGCGATGGGCGGCTCACCAACGGCAAGCCCAATCTCTCTCTGTGCCATCGAAAAGCGTGTCAGCGAGTCCATCATCAAAAGTACATCTTTTCCTTGATTCTTAAAATATTCCGCAATCGCCGTAGCCACCATCGGACACTTGGAACGAAGCATTGCGGATTGGTCGCTTGTTGCCACCACCAGCACCGAGCGCTCCAGGCCCTCCTTGCCCAAATCATTTTGCGCAAACTCCAGAACCTCTCTGCCACGTTCCCCCACCAGTGCAATCACGTTAATATCTGCTTTTACATTTTTCGCAATCATGCCCATCAATGTACTTTTGCCGACACCGCTGCCCGCAAAAATACCCATTCTCTGCCCCTTGCCAATGCTCAAAAGACCATCAATGGCTTTTATGCCAAAATTCATCCTTTCCGCAATCGGCGGTCTGGAAAGTGGGTTTGTGTACGAATTTTGCACAGCAATAAAGTTTTTTGCATGAAAAGCCGGCAAGCCATCAATCGGCCTGCCCAATGCATCAATAATTCTGCCCTTTAGAAAATCTCCAACGGGTACTCTCAGCTGTCCTCTTGTGTTTCTCACAAAATTCCCGGCAGACATCCCCATCATGTTTTCATAAGGCATCAAAAGAATTTTTTCATTTTTAAAGCCCACGACCTCTGCCAAAACCTGCTCCTGTGCATTTTCATTGTAAATATAGCATATATCACCAATGGCAGCCTTTCCGCCGGATGCCTCAATCGTCATGCCGACAATGTTTTCGATTTTTCCAATATGGCTTATGGTTTCTGCATTATATATGATCTCCGGCATATTTTTAAACATAAAACCTTCCCCCATCACCGCTAAATGTTCGTGTTCTTTAAAATCCCTTTGATATTTTCCACCTGCGTAGAAGCACTTGCATCAATGATTTCATCCGGAAGCTCTATGATGCAGGTGCCGGGCTTTTCTTTTTCCATCACGATAATCTTCAGATTTTCGGAAAGCCTCCCTACAATTTGCAGTATATCGTGATCTCCTCTTACCAAAAGATTTGCATCTGCCTTGGAAATATATATCTTCGCCCATTCTCTTGTGCGCAGCTTTTCCGTTGCCGAAAGAATCATTTTTTCGATGACACTTCCGCTCGATTTCAGGCTGACCTGAATGACCTTTTCGCCAATGGCAATCGCAATGTTTTTCAAATCCTGCTTATATTTCTCCAGAATTTCTTCCTTTTTGCAAGAAACCTCTGTCACAACCTTCTTTATTTCCTCCAAAAGCTCTTGGCTCTCCGCCTGTAGGCTGCTCTCCACATCGGCTGCGCTTTTCGTATAGCCCTCGTGGTAGCCCTTGTCAAAGCCCTCTTGGTAGCCTTCCGCCGCAGCCCTTTCCTTTTGTGCGGCAGCCTCCTCCTGTGCCTGTGCAAGAATGCGTTCCGCTTCCTCTCTGGCTTGCAGGATAATCTCATCCGCCTGCTGCTGATTGGCGCTCTCCTTCTCCTCAGTCTGCACCTCGGCTTCCGTTTGTTCTTTGTCCTCGGCAAGGACAGCCGGCGTCTCCTCCTCCGATACCTCGGTTTTCTCCTTTGTCTTAGGGTTTCTTGCCTCCTCAAAATATTCATTAAAGCTATATTTTTCGACTTTTTCCTTCTTGTTGTAGAATTTTAAAAGATTAGGCAATGATATCCCCCTTTCCTCCCTTCATGATAACTACCTCGCCACGGTCCTCCAGACCTCTGATGATGCCAACAATACGCTGCTGCGCCTCCTCGACATCCTTCAAACGAACGTTGGTAGTAATCTCCAGGTCGGATTTAATGTTTTCAGCCATACGAGAGGATACGTTTGCAAAGATAATGTTTGCAACCTCAGCCGTAGAGCCTTTAAGCGCAAGCACGATATCCTTCTGCTCGCAATCTCGCAGGAACCGCTGAATAGACTTTGTATCCATCGTAAGAATATCCTCGAATACGAACATCTTTTTGCGGATTTCCGCAGAAAGCTCCTCATCCTGATGATTAAGCCCTTCAAAGATATGCTTTTCGTTGCTTCTATCCATGTTATTGATAACCTCGGCAATGTAATCCACACCGCCAACGTGTGTAAAGTCTGTGGTAAGTATGGTAGAAAACTTCTTCTGCATTTCAACCTCCACAAGCTTAATCGCCTCCGGAGAGGCGCTATCCATTTTCGCAATGCAGGTAACCACCTTTAAGCGTTTGTCCTCCGGAAGCATAACAATAACATCCGCCGCCTGATTCGGGTCCACATAGGAAAGCACCAAGGCAATCGTCTGCGGTCTTTCATGCTGCAAAATAGAATATAGATTTTTGCTGTTCGTTTTGTTCAAAAACGCAAACGGCATTACCTTTAAGGATTTTGAAACCTTATGCAGCAGCTCATTGGCAGTATCCTCACCAAAGGCTTTTTCCAGAACCATTCTGGCATATTCTATGCCGCCGTCCGCAACAACCTTCTGTGTCAAGCATTCCTTATAGAATTCATCCAGAATCACCTCAATGTCTGCCGCACTTAAATGACCCAGCTTTGCAACCTCAACAGTAAGGCTTTCCAAATCATCCTGTCCAAGATATTTATAGATCTGTGATGCTTTATCTACGCCCATCGAAACAATAACGGCTGCCGCCTTTTGCTCCGGCGTGAACTTAGCTGCTTCAACCATCCTGTTCGCCTCCTCTGAGCCAATGCTTTAACAGCTGAGCCGAAATTTCAGGATTTTCCTCTGCGAAATCTCGAATTTTATTCTTCAATTCAATTCCTCGCTCATTCTGAATGCTCAGCAAATCCTCATCCCAATGAGGATTATCTTCCTCTTTTTTATACTGCGGCAGCTCCGGCGAAGGCTCCTCCTCCGCAGTCTCCAAGCCTTCTTCCCACTGTGCTTCTTCCTCTGCCTTCTGCTTTTTCTTCTTTTTGCGCAAAATAAGCACCGTAATCAGCACCGCCAGCAAGAGTAATCCAACCCCGACAGCTACTGCCAGAATAATCAATTTTCCTTTATCCATCGAAGCGAAGAAGCCCTTGCCCGTCTCTGCTTCATCTGCGGCATCACTATAGAACTTTGCATTTAAAACCTCAATTTTTTCAAACTGGTCTTCGGGGCTGATTCCGGATGCCTTTGCAACCAGAGAAACCAATTCATTCCGGCTCAAGCCTCCAAGGTCATTGCCATCAATAATGACCGCAACGGTCAAATCCTTCAAATCTCCCGCTCGCACCTCTGTCTGCTCTTTCAGCTGGTCCACCAGGTAATTGATGTCCCCATTGGCACCAATATAGTTTTCCTTCCCGTCAGAAGTGATTTTTGTGTAAACAGGGATGTCCGAATTTGTTTCGGTTCCCGGCACGCCGCCGGCTTTGCCCTGCTCCTCCCGGTTAATTTCCCATCCTGCGGTTTCACTGGAAATAACACCCGTGTTTTTCTTCGGGTCCTCCGCAGAATAGTTTATCATTTCTCGCATTTTTTTGTTAATATCAAGATCACATTTTACCGATACCTGGAAGTGGCCCTCCCCGTAAATCGGAAACAATAAATTTGATATTTCCTTGCGAATCTTATTTTCCATTTCTCGTTCCAGAGAAAGCTTCAGCTTACTGGAAAGAGATGTGGATTCTCCTTCCTCCTCCAAGCTCACATCCTGCCCGTTGCAGATAACCGCAATATTCTCGAATTTCACATCGGGAATACTCTTGGACATCAGTCTTTGAATTGCCCGCACTTCCTCTTCATCAATCTGCTTTCCGTTCTTTGTCGTAATGGTAGCAGAAACCGTTGCCTCCTTGGCATTGGTATCATCCAGCACATAACGGCTGTCCTTGCCCAACGCAATCGTAACCTTAGCATCCTTAATATTGGGGAAAAGCTTGATGGTTGCCCCCATGCGCTCCTGTAAATTCAAAAGCTGATAATGCTCCTTTTCCGATTCCGTAGAGGTCAATGACACATTTTCCGTAAACAAATCGTATGTAAAGCCGCTGTCGGGATAGCCCTCATATACCAGCTGCGCCTTCAGCTTTTCCTCCTGTGCCTGCGGAACCAAAATCGTTCCGTCATTCTGATATTTATATTCAACGCCCTCCTCCTGCAGTCTGCCAATGATTTCGCTTGCCTCCTCACTGCTCAAACCGCTGAAAAGCACCTCATAGGGCCTGTTGTTCAGCCATACGGCCAACCCTATGGATAATAAAACGCAAAAGGCAACAGCAGCCACAATCATCTTTTTTGTTTTGCTGCTCAAGCCCGCCGTTTTCTCTTTTAAGCTCTGCCATATATTTAATAAACGTTCTTTCAATTCCGTTCCCTCTTCATTTCATTGATTTTTCTTTAAATATTCATGCGCATAATCTCATTGTATGCGTCCAGTGCCTTATTCCGCAGCATAACCAGAAAATCCACAGAGGTCTGTGCCTTTGTAGATGCAATGGTCAGCAAATGCGGCTCCTCAAGCTGTCCGGTAGAAAAAAGATACTGTGTCTGTGCCAATTCCGTTTCTGCGGTTTTCACATTGTTGACTGCGGAAGTAAAAATATCCTGAAAAGCACTGCCCTTCCCTCCGGATACGGCTGTTTTGGAAAGCTCCTTCTGCTTTTCAGAAATACTGCTGAGTCCAATCATCGGTTCAATAAACATTCCCTTTCCTCCTCAAATCCACGCAAAATAATCCAAAGCATACGAAAAATCAAATCATTTCCCAATATCTAAGGCTCTGGATGCCATTGTCTTAAAAACATTAAACGCCGTCAGGGATGCGTCGTATGCCCTGCTTGCCGCCATGGTATCTACCATTTCCTTCAATAAATCAACATTCGGCATTTCCACATATCCGTCCGCATTGGCATCCGGATGCGTAGGGTCATAAACCATCTCGCCGGGTCTGTCATCCTCCACGATTTCTGCCACCTGTACGCCGCCCTTATACTCCTGCCGCTTTAAAATTTCTCTGTTCAGGTGTTTTTTAAAGGCGCTTTCCTGCGTTCTCGGCTCAAAAACCACCATCTTTCTGCGATACGGCCCGCCGTTTTCCGTTCTGGTCGTATCCGCATTGGTAATGTTCTCTGCCGCAATATCCATACGAAGCCACTGGGCAGTCATGCCAGAGGCACAGGTATCCATAATGTTTAAAAATCCCATAAAAATCCTCTCCCAATCAAAGCCTTAAAATGCCTGTCATATACTCTCCGATAAATCCGAAACGATTAAGTACCCTTGATTGCCGTACGCAATCTTGTAAAATCATCACTAATCGATCTGATTGCATATTCATATTGTATTCCCGATTTCGCCAGCTCCGCATTTTCCGCAACAATATCCACGTTGCTTTCGTCCAGCTTATTCATTTCCTCTTTTGTTACATGCACCCTCGGAGAAGCCTGTGCAATCTGTTCCCGAATAGCTCCGGCTTTCGCAGAATGTATTTTTTTCATACGCATATTTAATTCATCCTCAAAAGTAACATAGCTGCTTTTGAAGCCCGGTGTTTCACAATTAGCAATGTTGTTTGCGGAAACCTCTTGTTTTTTCCATAAATAATCGATTGTTTTTTCCGTCAAAAACATTGAATTACTGAGCCAAGAAGACAATTTCAGCAACCCCCAATCTATAATCTTTCCATAGTATCCCTATTATTTAATTCTTTATCCATAATATACTATATATGGCATGAAATAGTCCATAGCAAAATTTTACAGATTTCTCCATAAAATTAACGAAAAATATAATATATTATATCCTTTGCCATTTCAAATGTGCCCCTCTCGGACATGATTCGCCCTTTTTCTCTTAAAATGACACGAAACGCCATGCCGAGCCGAGGCGTCCGATGCTTCAAAATCAGCTCTTTTCCGGCAAGCCGCAGTCCTCCGTTTTCTCATTTCAAGGCACAGAAAAAAGCTATCCATCCGTGAATACACAAGAAAAAAACAGAGTGCATCGGCTTGATTCGTTCTGGTAACGGCGCACTTATTTTTTCAAATGCACGGTTTTCATATTTAAATTATACGCTATATGCAGTTTTATTTACGTCCATAGACGAAATATACGAAATTTATACAAAAAACATACAAAAAAACGACCTTTTATTGAAAACTACACAAACATTTAGAACTTTCCCAAAAGAACTGGTATTTTATATACAATAAGAGTAATATATAGAAGATAAGAAATGCTGTAAATTTCTGTCAATAAAAATCTACAAAAGGAGAAGGTTCAAAGAAACCAAATTTTAAAGAGGGGACGGTAAGTATTATGCAGGAAAGTATTCCAAAAGAACGAAAAAAGAAAATCAATAAGGAGGACTTGCTTGGTAAAAGGCTTAACTTCAACGAAATGCACCTTGCATCAAAGCTATCCGCAATCTGTGCGATTGTTTTGCTTATATGTATGGTGACTTCAAATCTGCTTTCCACTGCGCAGGTGTCACGCAAGATAAATGCCGCAGTGGATTCAAGGTTCGACAAGCTTTGTGATGAGAACGTTCTGAAAATCGAATCCATTCTGAATGATTGTGATAGCATTTCAGATACCGTTATCTATCAATTAGAGTATCTGTTTAGCCAGCAGGGCAAGGGCGGCGAAGCAGCCTATACCAGTAGTGTCTGCGGCAAGCCCCTGACCGAGGATGAGATGGATGCGGAAACCGTTATCCTGAACACCATTTGGTCGGCCTTGTCAAATAATAAGTCTCTGGATGGCGTTGGTGTATTTCTGGAGCCTTATGCCTTTTCTCCATCCATCAAAACCTATGGCCCTTATGGTATAACAAAGGATATCTCTACCAAAAGAATCGAAAACTTTACATACGATAGATATAAAGATAGAGAATATTATACCGGCGCAAAAGATGGGGATATTGCTTTCATGGATGCCTATATTGATACAAATGGTACATTGATGTATTCCATCGGCTATCCCATCATGTATAATGGTCAGTTTAAGGGTGTTGTGCTGCTGGATATCAAAAGTGATGTTTTCAGTATGCTGAATGAGTCTGATGACAAGTATCCTTCCATGTACCTTTCCTTGGTTAAGGATAACCATAATATCATTTACAGCACACATGAGGATCTCATTGCCAAAAACATGAGTGAGCTGGTAAAGCCCGCTTCCTATACAGAATTGTCAGAGCACATGAAGAGCGGTGAGCGCTTCCACATTACAACAAAAGAAAACGGCGGCACCTTCATCCGTTATGCAGCACCCGTAAAGGTGGGGGCAGAAACGTGGTATGTCACAACCTCTCTGCTGAAAAAGGAATATAAGGCGGCAGCAAACAGCATTTTCTATACAACCATATTCCTTTCGATTGTAACAATTGTAATAACGATTCTTTTGATTCGTTCTGTTTTGAAAAAAATGCTTCAGCCTCTGGAGGAAATCGAAAGTGCTGCAAATGCCATGGCAAACGGCAATTTGCAGGTAGACATCACGTATGAATCCAAGGATGAAATCGGCGGCTTGGCAGATAGTATGCGAACGATGATGCTCCGCACCAGAACGGTCATTCAAAATCTGTCTGATATATTAGAAAAATTGGCAGAAGGAGACTTCGTAGTCGAAATGAAGAATAAGGAAATCTATAAAGGAGATTTCCATCCACTGATTACCGCACTTCAAGAAATTGTTGGAAAATTAAGCAGCTCTTTGTTGAACATCAAGATTGCATCCGAACAGGTAAACCGTGGTGCAGAGCAGGTTGCCGCAGCCTCTCAGGATTTGTCTCAGGGTGCAACCGAGCAGGCATCCACAGTTGAAGAGCTTTCCGCTTCCATGGATGAAATTTCCAATGAAACCAAGCGGACTGCGGAAAAAGCCGGCAAGGCAAATGATATTGCCAACGTAATGGGCAACGAAGTAGTTAAGAGTAACGATAAAATGCGGGAAATGTCCTCCGCAATGCAGGATATTACCGAAAAATCCAGTGAAATCGAAAAAATCATCAAAACCATTGATGATATCGCCTTCCAGACAAACATCCTTGCACTGAATGCAGCCGTTGAGGCAGCCCGTGCAGGGGCAGCAGGCAAGGGCTTTGCAGTTGTAGCCGATGAGGTCAGAAATCTGGCACAAAAATCTGCCGAGGCTGCAAAAAATACAACACAGCTCATCGAGGGTACCATCCAGTCCGTTGCAAACGGTGGAAAAATCACCGGCGAAACAGCTACCGCTCTGCAAATTGTTGCAGATAACGTAAGCCAGGTAGAGCAGCTGGTACAGGAAATTGCGATTGCCTCCAACGAGCAGGCAGATAGCATCGCACAGGTAACAACGGGGATCGAGCAGATTTCCGCAGTTGTCCAGACCAACTCCGCAACGGCAGAAGAAAGTGCCGCAACGAGTGAGGAGCTTTCCAGTCAGGCTACAATCATGAATAACATGGTTTCTCGTTTCAAATTAAAACGGGATGATGAATTGAATCATTAAAACAGGCTGAAAGGGAATCACGCTCTATAGCAAATTTATCTATCAAATACCCTTGATTTGTTTGGTGCATCCAAATTGAGAAAACTGAAAAAGCAAGAAATTCCGATACAAAGGAATTTCTTGCTTTTTTATGCTTTCGGCTAAGCGGTGAACAAAGCAGTCCCTTGAAGCACGAAAAAGGATGGCATATCATGCCATCCTCCTATTTTTCACCTGCCTTCCGCTTGCACCGCCTTAGAACATCATCCGTTTCCTCCGGCACCATCAGCATACCAAGCACTTCGGATTTTTCATTGTTTCGCACTTACGGGAGATATCATTTCTTACTCAAACAGCATAAATAAAGCAATAAAAAAAGAAGAACAAAAGGCTCTGTCAAAGAACCTCTTGCCCTTCCTCATCATCGGGATATGAAAAATACAATCACAGCTCCGCTTTCGTCCGTTTTACTGCGGTGCAGAGCCTGCTGTCTGTGCCACATCCGCCGATTGCTTGGAAACGTCTGCCGTCTGCTCGGAAACGCTTTTGTTTTCCTCCATCCCGACAATGTCTCCGTTCAAATATTCAAACAGCTTCTTTTCCGCAAGGGAAAGATAGAATTTCTTAACGAAATAGCTTTGTTCCTCTCCACCCTTTTCATAAAGGCAAATGCCATAGCATTCCGTTCCATCCACAATGGTTCTGCCCATATCCATGACAATGCTATAATCCCCTATGGGCTTTTCCAGCCCCAGAACCTTATAATCCAGTCCCATGAAATAATCAAGCGTGTCCTCTCTGGTCACAGGCTTCAGCTTGGGCTTTTCCTCCAGCCTTACCTTAATGCTGTAAAGACCCGTATCGGCATTCCCCTCCAAGGGATACTCCAGCTCAACCACAAACAAGCGTCCGCTTTGCTGTCCATCCTTCTGATATGCCTCTGCATATTGGCTCACAGGCTGCTTAAAATCCGCATCCTTCGTAACCTTAGCAAAGCCATCCTCGGTTAAGAAT
Organism: uncultured Anaerotignum sp.; assembly: GCF_934277605.1. Lineage (GTDB taxonomy): Bacteria > Bacillota > Clostridia > Lachnospirales > Anaerotignaceae > Anaerotignum_A. The sequence goes on along the minus strand of NZ_CAKQVD010000005.1, from coordinate 20,596 downwards.
TTCTTATATTGCTTAATCGCTTCCTCACTGTCAGTGCCGATTCTGTAATAATAATAGCTCCAATTTTCTTGGTTTTCATCTGTTGCCTGCGGTGTTTCGGCAGTCTCTTCTTCATCCTCTTTATCTTTATCCTTGTCCTTGTCCTTTTTCTCGTCCTCCGGCGGATTCGTCGTCGAAACCGAAATTAAGACTTCATTTTTGCCTTCCTCCACCGCTGTTGTAATGGAGTCAACACTTTCCTCCTGCAGTGTATATGCTTCCACAGGGGCGGGCAGCTTTGCCTTGCCTGCGCCCTTTCCTCTAAGGACGAAAAAATACACCAATGCAGCCGCAACAACAGCGACTAATACAACAACCAATATAATTTTTTTCTTCCTCATCTTTCTACCGCCTTTTTATTATGACAAATCCTCTGCACTCCTTCCTTGGAAGGAGTACAGCGTTTTGTCATGTATTGTCGATATTTTTTACTACCAATGTCAACGAATGTACTCGTAAGACCAATAGGACTTCTTTCGGGATTGAGCGACATTCGTTCCATCCTCTTCATCATGGAATATAATGCTAAATGGCTTCATCACGTTTCCGCCCGCATCACACAGCGTCATCGTCATAACGCTTGCAGTAGCACCGCCTGTTGCGTTTTGGAAATTTAAAGTACATCCCATCACTGCGGACGCAGTCTTGCCATCTGCCATCGGAACCTTCCGTGTCCTAATATTACCGTCAGTAACAGAAAATTTAGTATTACCACCACTATTCAACTCTTTTATAAAATCCTCTTTAAAGACCTCAGGCGTGAGCGGCTTTGCCTCTGCCCCTTCATACGCCATATAGAACAGCGGCTCCGTAAAGTTTATTGTCACGTTCCCACCGTAGGGATTGCCTGCATTGATAGCCGATTTTGCGCCAATTTCCGTCGGCAAACGGTCATCCTTACCAACAATCTCAGGTGGCGTGACATCCTTCACCGTAAATTCCTCGGAAACCGCAATCACAGAGTCACCGCCCACACTCTGCCCGTTGGAAAGTGCCATCTGCGCCACAGCCAGCAAAACATAATAGGTATCCTGCTGCAGTCCGGTTACATCTACCATCAGCTCATAATTCTTATCATCCTTGCTCAGCTTTGCCACACCGCTGCCATAAGTAAGAGGTGTTAATCCGGGATTCTTGTTACCATTACGAATAATTGTGGCAACCTGATCTTTTTTATCAGGTTTTACCCCTTTTTTATCCGCAGTCAGATAGTCTTTTGCATCATTTCTATTTAAAACAATCCAGTCAACCCTTGCATTTTTATCAGATGTAATCCGCACCTGTGCAGCAGTTTCTCTTTGCGCAAAAACCCTCGCCTCCAGCGTAGGCGGCTGAATGGGCGTTGTTGTAAATGCCCGATAGTACACCTTGGAAGGCTCCGGCGGTGTGCTCTTGAGTACAAAGAATACTTCATACTCCTTATTCGGCGTTAATTCATCCTTTGCAGGAAGTGTCGGCTGATAAAGAGTATTTCCGCTTGCGATTTTATAGGTACCCCAGAAGCTATTTTCCGGTTTAAGTGCATTTGCAATGATTGGCAGTGCCAGCTTATTCAGCTCTTCCTGCTTACTCGTATCCACTGTGATTGTTCCCTTCGGTGCAATCAGATAATACATATCTGCATTCCTGTTTGTCTTTAACTGGGGACGAATCAAAATATCCGTAATCATTGCATCCTCGGGTTTTAAGTTTGGATCCTGTTGTAAAATAGGAGAGTTCCCTATAAATTCCGGCACCAGCGTATCTGTGAACGGAATTTCCATGGTAAATTTCTTAGGGTCCTTCAAATCCTGCCGTGAATAGTTTACATTAGAAGCACTCCCCTTATCTACAATAGTGCTATACTGACCGATGGGGTTTGCTGCCAATGTGGCAAGCTGTCTATATGGCCCTGCAATACACTTTACATTGATATGCACAAGGCGGTTCCATCCGCTGCGCTCAGTATTCCCATCTATTGCGGTTATTTGCACACCATATTCCTGATAATCCGCCAATTCGTTGAATTTTTTAAAGTCATAATCGTTGCTGCTGTTCCCGCTCTTATCAATGATATAATGTAGCGTTGTGGCGTTATTCGCCCAAATGGAGGGCTTGCCCTTCACTTCTTCAAACGGCCCATCCTTGCTCGTCTTTCGATACAGCTTAAAGTCAATGTGTGTATCCGATTCCAAAATCATATCAAATAAAATCAAATCGGATGTTTTTTTCGACTGCGGCTCTAAGGAAAAGGTATAATCCATCCCAGCGGATGTCGTTGTTTCCGTCAATTCCACCAAGGGAGGTACCGTCTCAAAGGCATCCAACAGAGTCGGATTTTTCATGGCATTGCCGGAGGTATCCGTAATATTGTTCAGCTCAAACTGATAGCGGTTTCCGCTGTTCAGCCCTGCGCCGGTTCCAAATGCCTGCGGAGGAAATTCCAAAACCGTCTCGTTGTTTTCGCCCACTTTCACCTGTATCTTTGTATAATCGAGTGCAACCTTCTCTGCTTTTCCTGTGGTAACATCATACAATTTGACAATTTCCTCATTGATTGTCTCCGGTGTCAGCTCCTTCATGGTTGCACTGCTCCAAACAATTTCGCTGAATACAATCCGAATCGGCTCCTCCACCTTTGCCTTGCCGTCAATCGAGCCGTCAAATTCCACCTTCGCCGTAGGGGGAACAACGTCTCTTGTCTTAATCTCAAGCTTCTTTACTTCAGAAAGATTGCCCGCCTTATCCTGCAATACCATAAACAACTGATAAGGTGTTTGTGCCTTCAGCCCGCCGCTGATTTTAACGGTTGCCTCTGTATTTGCCTTTAAAGTGGCCTTTCCCGTCTTAAAGGCATTATTCCCCGTAAGCACCTGATTTTTCGCCTCGTCACTCTTTAGGTCGGGCTGTGTTGTAGCAGGAGGAACGGGTATCGGGAATTTCGTACCCCATTCGCATACAACATAATATACCGTTGCATCCTCATTTGCTGCCACCCTCACATCCACAGAGGTATCTGCTGCTTTGTCACTCCGTGGTGTTTGGTTGATAAATTCCGGCGGTGTTGTATCCTTTGTGGTTCCGGATAGCTTCACAATCTGAGAATCGTTCTCCCCATCGCTCGCCATAATATAAACATCATAAACCTCTTTTTCCGTTAAACCGTTTACAGTCATTCTGTATTCGATATTTTTTTCGCTTTTCTTCTTACCCTTGGCAATTTCACCCCGCAAATCCTGGCTTCTCAGCTGATATGCCGTCGGTGCAACAGCCCCCTTTCGGAAAACTGCCCAATATAATGTGCAATCCTTTGTGGGTGTAGCCTCAATATCAAAGCTGTCGCTGCTTCTGGGTACCGTTCTGGGATAACCGGAAACAAAGCCGGGCTTTGTGTTATCCGCCATGCGGAAGACCTCTTCCTTAATTCTGCTGATATCGCCTCTGGCATCCACCAGCACAGCCGAAAGTGTATATTTTGCATTCGGCTCCAAGCCACTCAGGGAAACGCTCAGCTCCTTTGCCGATTCCTCCACGGCTGCTGTGCCGTTTTTCTTAATCACATTGATTGTGGAGGGCTTCATGATTTGCTCCTCCGTCAGCTTGTCCGCATCCCCATAGGTAAGTGCCCAATAGATTGTACCCGGCTTATTTGCGGAAAAAAACATCTTTGCCGCTGTGGGTGTAATTTCATCCGCCTTGGGATAGCCCGCCAAAATTCTGGGTCTTGCGGAGGATTCCTCTGCATCCAAGCTTGTCATTTTTTGCCCTGCGATATTCGCAGTAACCCCCGGGCGAATTTCAATTTGATCCGGCAGTGCCTCCACCTTTACCCCGTTGGTTGTTACAAGCAGATTGCCGATATCGCCTCTGCCGACCACCTGACAGGAGCCGTCGGCACGAAGGTTTTTCACAACGGTATTTCTGTCTAATGTAATTTTACTGTCGGTTGCATCCTCATCCACAGTCAGATTTTTAATGCTGCCCTTGCCAAGCTGAAGCTGATTTTTCGGCTTCATAAGCTCTACCCTTTGGAAATTGCCCGACAGGTGCAGCTTGGTTTCGTTAGAGCCAAGCACCTTGATATTATCAAAGCCGGGGATGGTGTCCTCGTGATTTTCCAAAAATGTATTTGATTTTATATCCGTATTTGAAACATTGGTGTTGCCCTTTGCATATAAGGATATGGGTTTGTTTTCCGCACCATCGACTGTCAGCCTTTTAATGGTGCAATCATCCAGCACAATGCTGTTTCCGCCCCAGTTGCCTTCACCGCCGCCGCATACAATAACCTCGCCCAAAACCTTCACGTTTTTCAGCTTTACATAGCCGCTGCCAACGCCGTTTGTGATATAAAGATCACCCGTAATGGTTGTATCCTGCAATTCTACGCCGGAGCTGGAAATTGTCATGTTTCCGGAAATAAGATTATATTGATAGCTGCCCCTCTCCAAAAGAACCGTTCCCAAGGAATTGGAAAGCATGGTTGCCGCCTCTGCTCTGGAGATATTCTTCTTCGGAAGGAAGGTTTTGTTGGAATAGCCATGGATATAGCCCTTATCCACCGCTGCACCGACAAAGCCTCTGCTCCACTGGCTGACAGATCTGCTGTCCGTAAACTGATCAATTTGCAGTGCCTTCTTGGAAACCTTTAAATTTCTGCAAAGTAAGGCTGCTGCTTCTTCTCTTGTGACAGGCTTGTTTGCCCCCGCCTGATTCGCAGAAATGCCGGAGAAGTAGCCCTGTGCATACGCCACACGGATATGGTCTGCATACCATTCTCCTCCTTTGATGTCACGGAAGGGCAGGCTTTTATCCTGATAGGAGCTATAATTAAAGGCTCTGTTCAGCATTGCCACATATTCCGCTCTTGTCACAGTTCTGTCAGGATAAAGCTGTCCGTCCTTATCACCATTCAAAATCCCTGCATTCACCATATGATTCAGTGAATTTCTTGCCCAGTGTCCCTCGCTGACACCCTTCAGCTCAGCCCCATAGACCTCCTGTGCGTGCAGCGCAGGCAAAGTCGTGAAGCCGATAACGGCACACAAAAGCAGTGCCAAAAGCCTTTTTCCGAAACCATTTTTTTCTATCATGTTAACCCTCCTGCCTTTCTTGCTTTTCTTGCTGCAATCTGGAATACCATGCTGCGCACCATTCTCTCTGTCTCATTCGTCAAATCATAAAATTTACATCCGTAATTATAAAAATCCCCCTGCTCCGTTGATTCTATCGATTCTCGAATTAACAAGGCATCTACGATAATATAGGATGTATGATGCGGAATGGCAACCTCCACCGCTCGGTTCATGGATATCGGCTGATTGCACAGCAAGCGTGCCCCGCCGGCACTGATGTCCGCAACGGTTACATTCCATGCAAAAATATCACCCTCGTTATTTTTTATAAAAACCCTCGTATCGAACTCCGTATCAATTCGTACGTCCTCTTTCACAAATTTTGCAAGGCTGCGGATATTCTCCAGGGTAATCCGGTTGCCCTGAATATCGACAACCTCTCCCTCGAAAATGCCCTTTCGTCCTTCCATAAAAATAAATCGTATGTAGCACCCCACCTCCAGTGCCTTTAATATGTTCGACCCATTTACTACTTGAAATTCCGCATCTCCATGGTAATATTCCTTTACGATTCCTTCACAGATCATTTTGTTTGAGCTGTTAATCATCATGAATCTGTCATTTGACATAAAATACACCCTCCTCTTTTCTACCTATCGCTATCGTTCCGTTCCTCCTGCGGTAATGCCGTCTGTTCCTCCTCCGCCTTCTTTTCTCCAAAAGAAAATTTCAGAAAATACACATAGATATCTACCACAAGCTGATACAGCTCCTCAGGAATTTCCTCTCCCAGTTCCAATCTTGAAAGCAAAGTAGCAAGAGAAGTATCCTCAAAAACCGGCACATTCTGCTCCAATGCAGTTTGCACAATGCGCTCCGCCATATAGCCTAAGCCTGTTGCCACAATCACAGGGGCAATGTCTCCTCCGTCATATTTCAGAGCCACCGCCTTCTTATTTAGATTCTCCTTCTCATATTTTGACATTGATTGCATTTTTCCTTTCGTAAATTTCAGGGAATACCTCCGTTACAGAAATCGGTACATCTGATTTAGATAAGTACAATTTCTTGCAGGTCATACCGTTTTTTTCCACCAAATCCGTAATCCCCTTTTTAATCTCTTTTTCTGATTTTTGGAGCTCCTCCGGATAACGAAGTTGCATCTCCAGTATACCCTCCCTGTGCAATAAAATCAAATCAAAAAATCCTACATTCTTGATATCGAATTTAATAAATATCTTCCGAACCTGCTCCTCCGCTTCCTCCCCCTTTTCCCGGCCTCCCTGTCGGCTGTTGGGGTCAATCCAAAATTCCGAAAATATTTGATGTCCAAATAATTCAATCGGCACAACCAAATGCTGCAAAGGCATATATACACTTTCATTTAGCAAAAGAGACTGCATCATGCTCTGGAAGATGGTTTTCATTTCATAGCCGCCCTCACCGTTCAATGCCCTTTGCATATTTGCAAGCAGCTTATCCGCAAAGGCATTGCCCTGCACCTCTGTAATTTCCTTGCGGAAGGCATCAAAAACCGCCTTTACATCCTCTCCGAACGCCATTCTGAATTCTTTAAAAGAGGCCATTTTCTGAAAATCCGCCAAAAATTTCTCTGTCGTGCCGTTTTCATATCTGGCTGTATTCAGCATCAGCAGCGTAATAAAATCCCGCACCCGTCCCATGTCATGCGTCCGCTGTGTGTAATTGGAAAGAAACGGAATAATCTCCTGCTTCAGCACCGCAATATTTTCCGCCTCCGCACCAAGCCTCCCGCTTTGCTGCAAATGCGCCATTCCATCCAGCAGCGTCTGCCGATAGCTCTGCGGCATATATTTTGTCATGGATTTCAAGATGGCGGTAATATTTTTCAATGTGCCCTGACTATCCGAAACATCGTTATAGGTTTTTAAAAAATTTAAAATAGCAACCTTCAATTCCACAGATTTTGTATTTTCCATCAACTCACTGAGCGTGCGAAAAATATCTACGGAAAATTTATTGTTTGCCTGCGTCTGCTCCTGCAAAAATTTCACCACATCCTCAGGCGTCATTTGTGTCATTTCCAGAAACTCGGTAATCTCCTTGGCAAAATCCTTCCCCACCCCTGCGGCAGCAAGCGAGCTCATCCGAAAATAAATCTGTTTCAGATTTGCAGACAGCTCAAGGTTGCTTTTCTGCGCAGTGATAAAGCTTTGAAAATTGGATTCATAGTTTGCTCCAAGGTTTTTTTCCGGATTCGACCTTTGCCCGTCCGGCTTGACAACCTTGGAAGGATCGACTACATTTTGTATGTTTGTGTCCTTGACCGAAATCGGATTTGTGCGGCTTGTGTTTTCCAATCCGCCGGTAGGAACGCTGACCTTTAAGATATTTGACATAAAAACTCACCCTCTATAAAATAAAACTATAAATAACTTGTATTTTTTGTCGATAATACATATGATAGGCCGATGATATATGATAATATATACATAGGCATTGTTCAAAATTTGATAAGGTGGTGTATTACCTATGGATAACGAGATGGATAGCTTACTTGAAACGTATCTCTTTGAAACCAATTCCCTGATGGATCATCTAGATGAAATTCTTTTGGAGGCAGAAAAATCCAAACGCCTGACAATAGATGATGTCAATGAAATTTTCCGTATCATGCATACGATTAAGGGTGCCTCAGCCATGATGGAATTTAATTCCCTTATGATTTCTGCACACAGGCTGGAGGATTTGTTCTTCCTGATTCGCGAAAAGGGTGTTGAAGCCTTTGACGAAAAATGTGATGAGAAATTACATCATGAAATTTTCGATTTGCTTTTCGAGGTAATCGATTTTATGCGTTCTGAAATCGAAAAGGTTGAGAACGGTGAAACCCTTACAGAAAATATCGACAATTATCAGGAAAAAATTAATAGCTATATTGATAAAATCAAAGCTGCCTTCGGCGAAGCTGCTCCGCAACAGAAGGCCGAAGCTGCTCCGCAGCAGAAGGCCGAAGCGGCTGTACCCTCGGCAGAGCAGGATTTTTCCTTCCCCGACGCTTCTCCCTTCTTTTTGAAAATCAAATTTGATGAGGGCATCGGCATGGAAAATTTGCGCGCCTTTATGGTAATCAATACGCTGCAGGAGGAGGGCTTGGATTTCAAATTTTATCCGAGTGATGTGGAAAGCAATCCGGATACCTGCGAAACCATTATTCAAAACGGTCTGATTCTTTCGTTTACCGAAAAGAGCTCTGTCGAAAAGGCATCCTCCATTGTAGACAATATGGGGAACATCAGCAGCTTTGAAATTATCACACAGGAGGCTTCCTCCACGGAAAGCAAGGCAGAGGCTTCCGCAGCCGATTCCGCACCCGCTCCGAAAAAGAAAGCCGCTGCACAAAGCAATGAAGCAGCTCCGAGTGCAGCCCCCGCACACCATACTGCGCCTCAGAAGCAAAGCCTGATTAGTGTAAACCTGTCAAAGCTGGATAATCTGATGGCGATTGTGGGTGAAATTGTTATTACCGAGGCTATGGTAACCGCCTCCCCCGATATTCAGGGTATAAAGCTGGATAACTTCACAAAATCCGCAAGACAGCTCAGAAAGCTGACAGATGAACTGCAGGATATCGCCATGAGCATTCGTATGCTGCCCATTGCCGGCGTATTCAGCAAAATGAACCGTATCGTGCGGGATATGAGCCAGAAATTGAATAAAGAGGTGGAATTGACCATCATCGGTGAGGAAACCGAGGTTGACAAAGCCATTTTGGACGGCATCGGTGATCCCATTATGCACATCGTCCGAAATTCCATGGACCATGGCATTGAGGAAACCGTCGAGGAACGTATTGCAAGAGGGAAAAATCCCAAAGGACACATTACGCTTACCGCAGAGCATACCGGCAGTGAGGTTGTTATTTCCGTTGAGGATGACGGTCAGGGTGTAAATACAGAAAAGGTTCTGCAAAAGGCAGTTCGCAACGGCCTGTTAACAAAGCCCGAAAGCGAATATTCCAAGCAGGACATTTTGAATCTGCTGATGATGCCCGGCTTCTCCACCAACACCGAGGTAACAGAATATTCCGGCAGAGGCGTCGGCATGGATGTTGTTAAGAAAAATGTCGAAAAGGTTGGCGGCATCGTAACCATTACCAGTGAAGAGGGCCAAGGCATGAAAACAACCTTGAAAATCCCTCTTACCATGGCAATCGTGGATGGTATGGAAATTTCCGTAGGGGAATCTATTTTCACAATCCCCATTATGAATATCCGTCAATCCTTCAAGGTTTCTGCGGATGAGATTATTCAGGATGCAAACCGCGGAGAAATTGTCAAGCGCATGGATGAATTTTATCCGATCTTCCGTCTGCATGAGCTGTATCAGATTCCTACAGAGGTCACCAATATCGAGGACGGTATCTTGATGTGGGTGGAAACAGCGGATAAATCCTATTGCCTGTTCGTGGATGAGCTTTTGGGAGAACAGCAGGTTGTTGTTAAGCCTCTGCCCAGCTATCTGAACAGCTTTGATATCAAGAGCGCAGGTATTGCAGGATGTACGATCCTCGGTAACGGGAATATCAGTATTATTCTCGATGTACTGAATCTTTACCAAATGGCACAGGCTTATTAAAAAGGAGGACTTCATCATGTCTACGGAAGTATCGGCATCCATCATCAATGAAGAATTAGATGCCATCAATATATCAAACGAGCTTTCTCAGAAATATCTTTTATTTGTTTCGGATAATATTGATTTTGGTGTGAAAGCTTCTTATATCATTGAAATTATTACAAATCATCATGTAACCCCGCTTCCGCTTCTGCCCGGTTATATTAAAGGAATCATCAACCTGAGAGGTCAGATTATTCCCATTTTGGACATCCGTTCTAAAATGGGAAAGGCGGAAGGGGAATATACAAACTACTCCTGCATTATCGTCTTAGATATAGATTCCGTGATGGTGGGAATTTATGTAGATACCGTATCCTTGGTTGCGGATATTGATGAAAGCAAAATTTCTCCTCCGTCTCCTCATAACAAGCAGGAGCTTGTCAACGGAATGGTATCCATGTCTGATGGAAAAACACTGTTCCTTATTGATTGCGAAAAGCTAATCGAAAATTAAGTTGATTGTAAAAAGCTAATCGAAAATTAAAAAAGGGTAAGGAATTGCAAATGCTTTTATTTGCATATTCCTTACCTGTTAAAATTTTGAAAAGGTGGTATTATTTTGCTGGAAATCAATCAGTCTGACTTTGTTAGACTTTTAACCTTTGTACAAAACAATTACGGCATCGATCTTTCCAAAAAAAAGCAGCTGATGCAAAGCCGTCTCCAGACCACTTTGCACAATCAGGGCTTTCGTGATTTTACACAATATGTCGATCACATCATAAAAACAAAAAATAATGCGGATATCGAAAACCTGCTGAATAAGCTGACCACAAATTATACTTATTTTCTGCGAGAGAAGGAGCATTTCGATTTTTTTAGGGATACGATTCTTCCTTATTTGGTTTCTAAAAAAAGAAATAAATCCTTAAATATTTGGAGTGCGGGCTGCTCCTCCGGCGAAGAGCCTTATACCATTTCCATGTATATCAAAGACTACCTGGGCCCAAAGGCATCCTCTTGGGATACACGGGTTTTGGCAACGGATATTTCTACAAACGTCCTTTCTGTCGCAATGAAGGGCGAATATAATATGGAATCTCTGCGAAACCTTCCGGAAAGCTGGAAAAAGCGGTTTTTCCGCAAATCCCCTACCGATCCGGAGCAGGTCATTGTCTCTGAGGAATTGAAAAGAAATGTAATCTTCCGCCCCTTTAATTTGATGGATCCGATTCAATTCAGAAGTAAATTTGATGTCATTTTTTGCAGAAATGTCATGATATATTTTAATCAGGAAACAAAGGATGCTCTGATCAATCGTTTTTATGATGCAACAAACCCCGGCGGCTATCTTCTGATTGGACATTCCGAAGGTGTCAATCGTGCCAACTCAAGATATTCCTATATCATGCCGGCCACTTATCGCAAACCGCTTTAACTGCGATGCTTTATTACGTGCGATACTTTATTATGAAAGAAGGTACTAAAGAAGTATGAACAAAAAAATAAAGGTTTTTATCGTTGATGACAGCCTTCTGTTTCGGAAAATGCTGATTGAAAATCTATCTGCATACGGCGATATAGAAGTCATCGGGTATGCCATAGATGCCTTTGATGCTATGCGGAAAATCCCCGTATTAAAGCCGGATGTTGTCACAACGGATGTCGAAATGCCAGGAATGACGGGAATTGAGTTTTTGAAGCAGTTAATTCCGAAGTACCCTGTACCCGTTATTCTCTGTTCTTCCTTGAATTTGAGCGTTTTTGATGCACTTTCCGCAGGTGCGATAGATTTTGTGCGTAAACCGGATAATGTAAAAATAAAGGTGCCCACATTCATCATCAATCTGATAACGAAAATCAAAATTGCCTCTGTCGCAAAGGTAAAGGTACCCACGCAGCCCTTGACACCCGCAGCGGAAAAAGCACGCACCTCCGTTGTCACAGCCAAGAGTGCCATTCAAAAAAGCACTGCTCCGATCGGAGATGCCTTTCTTCGCTTGACAAATTCGTCCAAGCAGCTGGATGCCTTCGTCATTGCTATCGGTGCATCCACCGGCGGCACTGAGGCAACGCTAAAGGTACTGCAAAATTTGCCGGCAGATACGCCCGGTATTGTGGTGACACAGCACATGCCGGAGGGCTTCACAAAAATGTATGCCGAACGCTTAAATCGTATTTGCAAAATGCAGGTGCGGGAGGCAAAAAACGGAGATATTATAAAACGAGGATTGGTGTTGATTGCTCCCGGCGATTTCCAAATGCGTGTTGTAAAAACAGGTGCCTTCTATTCTGTGAAATGCACAAAGGAGAAAAAGGTCAGCGGGCATATGCCTTCTGTGGATGTCCTGTTTGATTCCATGGCAGATAATGTATATAAGGGCATGGGAATTATCCTTACCGGCATGGGGCAGGATGGTGCAAAGGGTCTTTTGCGGATGCGCCAAAAGGGCTTTTATACCCTCGGACAATCTAAGGAATCCTGCGTTGTATACGGCATGCCTATGGAGGCAAATAAGCTGGGTGCCGTTGTTACAGAGGCCTCCTGCGAAAAAATTCCGGAGCTGATTCTAAGCCATTTAAATAAAATCGTATAAATAACCCCTTCCGAGCACAAGGAAATACAAGCCCTGTGCTCCTTTTTTATTTCCTGTCCCCTCTCCCTCTTCAAAGAAAGCAGGAACAGCAGTCGAATAAAATTATTTACAAAAGAAAAGAGAAAAAACAACAGCTATGTATTATTTTTATCGCTGTTTATGACGATATATAATATGAAGCATCTTTACAAAATTTGGATAAAGAGGTGGTACGATGAAAATATATCGAGACAACTGCTATTTTAATCATATAAATACCATAAAATCAAACAATCAGTCCACTGCCAATATTACACAAAAAAGAAACAGCAAAAATTTTGATACAATTACCCTTAGTTCCAAGCAGAATTTTGATGAAACAACCTTTTCCGAGGAGCTTTCCCAAAGGCTTCTGAAGGAGGTTTCCGCTCCTACGGAAAAGCAAAAAACAGAAGCTCTGAAAGCACAGGTACAAAGCGGTAGCTACCAAATCAGAATTGATGAAATTGCAAAAAAAATGCTTTTCTTTTAACAGCAGGCGCAGAGGGCTTCCTTTGCGTAGAGAAGGTCTTGGAATAGGGAAAGGATTTTTCACATGAGCCAAACAAAAGAACTGGAAAAAATACTAATTGAAACAAAAGCGATTTTACAGGATATTTCCGTAGTGGAAGAAAAAAAATTTCAAGCAGCTATCAAAAATCACATTTTAGAAATTGAGGACTGCATCAAAAAGGAGCAGGCGCTTTTGCTGCGCTTCAAGGGAGTTGAACATAAGCGTCTCCTGCTGCAAAAAGAGATGCAAGCCGAAGATATGACGTTAAAGCAGATTATAGAAACGGTTTCTCCGGAGGAACGGGATGGTCTGCAGGCTGCTTTTTATGAATTGGAACATGCACTGAAGGTCTATGAAGAAATTTATGGCAGAGCCAAAACAGCAATCGAGGTCAATCTGCATCGAATCAATACGGAGATGGAAGCCCTTGCCGGCTCTCCTTTGAATGAAAGCGTCACTTATTCTGTTCAGGGTGAAAAAAAGCAAACCCCCAAAGCATTTACCAATAAAACAATTTGATTCGGTCAAAATCTGAAATCTTAGTCGAAATAGAGGTGTATTACTTATGATTAACTCAACATTCGGTGGCTTTATGACAGCCCGCTTGGGTCTTTCTGCCAGCCAAAAGGGCCTGGAAATCACAGGACAAAATTTAACCAACTCCAGTACGACAGGCTACACACGGCAGCGTATTGATCAGGTTAGCATTAACTACGGCGGCTCCTATCGTTATTCCAGTAAGTTCAGAACGAATATCGGTAACGGCGTACTTGTAACAGGTACCTCTCAGCTGCGAGATCCCTTTTTGGATTTGCGCTACCGCAACGAAGTAACCAATGCGAGTGAGCAGGATATTAAGCTCAACGTGCTGAATGATTTGCAAAAAATTCTGGATGAGGTAAAAAACGGAAGCAGTGATTCCTTAAATAGCGGAGGCATTTTTAACCAGCTTGGCGATATTCTCGGCAAGCTGCAGCAGCTCAGCAATCAGGTTGGCAATAAGGAATTTGATTCCATGGTGAAAAATTCCTGCCAATCTCTTGTCACATTATTCAACAGCTATGACAAAAGACTGGATGAGGTAAAAACAAATCTGGAATATGATATGGAAAATATCGACGTTCCTCGAGTCAACAAAATTTTGAAATCCATTCAAAACCTGAATCAAACCATCAAAAGCAACGAAATCCTTGGGGATAATGCTTTGGAATTGAAGGATCAGCGAAACCTTTTGCTTGATGAGCTTTCCGAATATATGAAAATAAACGTACATTATAAGCCCGTGCAGGTTTCCGATTCTACGATTGTAGATGAACTGACCGTTTCCATTGTCGGCAAGGATGGAAAAAGCATTTCCTTGATTGCCGATGAGCAATGCCGTGAATTTACACTTGAAAAACAGACTAACGGCACATGGAATGTAGGTCTAAGTGCGTTAACTCCCGATGATACAGAATTAACCTGTGCCTTAAAATCGGCAGAGGCGGTATTAAAGCAGGCAAAAGATACCTTGGCTAACGTGAAGCCCAACTTTGAAAAGGCACATAACGACCTTTCTGAAAAGCTTACGCAAATGGATAACCTGAAAGGTACTCTAACAACCGCCGAGGGCGAAGAAACAGCCGCCAAAGCAAAGCATGAAAAGGCCGTTGCCGCCTATGAAGCCGCATTAAAGGGCACCGATGCAGATAAAAAAACACAAGCATATAATGAGATGAAGACTGCAACGGAGGAGTATGTAAAGGCAAAAAATACCTTGGCAAAGGCAAAGGCTGCCGTAGATAATTATCAAAAGACATTTGATACCGCAAAGACGGCATACGAAAAGGCTGTGGAGGATCTCCCGACAGACCCTACCGCTTTAACCTTAACAGATAAAAACGGTCACCCCATTACCACAAACCTGCTGACAAAGGCAGCTCTGGCAGGCGGCAACAAGGCCGAGGAGCGTGTTACGGCTGCAACACAGGCCCGTGATGATGCAGAAAAGAAGCTGAATGATTCTAATGTTGCAGGGGAAAAGATTGATTCCATTAACGATGCTTTGAAAAACGGTAAGCTGAAGGGTGCTTTGGATATGATGAATTATTCCGCAGAATATGATGATCCCCCGAACAGCATCCGCGGTATCGGCTATTTCAAAAGCACATTGGATACATTGGCAAATAAATTTGCAACCATAATGAATGAAGCAAATAACCCCAAGGGAAATCCCTTTACAGATGCAGCCGGTGCAACTGTGAAGCATGATTTGTTTAAAAGCCGGGATGGCGGAAAAATTACAGCCGGAAGCATTGCCTTGGCTGATGGCTGGGTAGATAATTCCTATGGGATTACCGCCTCCAAGGATAAAAATATGCCCGAAGGGGACAACAGCAATATCCTGCATTTTATCTCCCTATTCAATAAAAAAATGCAGTATACCACAGATAATGGCACGCTTATCTTTAATGGCACCTTTGAAGAATCCTTTACGAATATCGGTGTCACGCTGGGTCTGGATATTAAGTCCACCTCCGAGCATTTGGATAACTATTCAAAGCTTGTCTCCAGCATTTCCGAAAACCGCGAGGCAGTGACCGGTGTCAATCTGGATGAGGAAGCAATGAATATCATGCGTTATCAACAGTCTTATAATGCCTCTGCCCGCCTGATGACAGCATTAGACGATATGCTGAGCACCTTAATCACAAACACCGGTATGGTTGGCAGATAATAGAATCCAATTCATTTAGGAGGAAGAATCATGCGTATTACAACAAAATCCATTATGCAGGGATATAACCAAAATTTGAATCTTGCTCTGGGTCGTTGGAATAAAGCACAGAATCAGGTGTTAACACAGAGAAATTTTAATACCATTGCCGAGGACCCTGCCTCTGCAAACCGTGCATTCCAATTACGCAGGCAATTTCGCAATAATGCAACACAGCTGGAAATGACAAAGCAAACCCAGTCCTTGATGGATGAGGTAACCAGCTCCGCCATGCAGATTTCAAAAACAATAACCAACACCGTCAATCCGAATGTTTTAAAGGCATTAAGCGGCACAAATAGTGCTGCCGAAAGAAAGACCTTTGCAGATACCTTGCGTGGTATGCAGCAATCCATCATTCTTTCTGCAAATTCACAGGTCAGCGGACGGTATCTGTTCGGTGGTGCATCCACAAGGGAGGTTCCCTTCATTCTTTCCGAGGACGGAAAAACACTGACCTACAGAGGGCAGGATGTGAATGATGCGGCTGCCATGGAGCCTTTGACAAAGGATACCCTTTATGTTGATTTAGGGTTCGGTCTGGAAGAAAAAAATGATGCTGTTGTAAACAGCAGTGCGTTCAACGCCGCTACCCCCGGCATCAATATGCTGGGCTATGGCAAGGATGCAAAGGGCTACAGTAACAATGTGGTTGCTCTGCTGGGGCAAATGGCAGATGAGCTGGAAAAGGAATCCTTCAACGAAGGAAAATTTCGGGAAATGGTTGAAAAATTCCAAAAAACCTGCGTGGATAACATTACAGACTATGAATCCTCCTTGGGTGTAAAGCAGCAGTTCCTCTCCGGTACAGTCACCCGTCTGGAGCAGTATAACGATACACTCAATGAGCGTATTACCGGTATCGAAATGGTAGATATGCCGGAGGCAATTTCTAACTATATGTGGCAGGGCTATGCCTATAATGCCGCTTTAAAAGTAGGAACAAATATTGTCTCCCAATCGTTAATTGATTTTTTGAAATAAAATCAAAATAGCTGAAAAAATTTTGTTCATACTAAGTTTTTAATCAATATTTTATCAATCATTGCGGAGGTGTAGGAATGGAACCATTATTAAAAATTACAAACATCCCGATTGCCTTTGAAATGAAAGTAAATCATGCAAGGCTGGAGTACAACAACGCTTCTGTTGATTTTGAAATCTCCAGACAGCGTGGTGGTTTTCAAATCAAAAGCAGCCCTATCCAGTTGCATCTGGACACTTTCAACGCACGAGACTCTATTCGTTCGGCAAGTGTCGGCAATTCCATCAAAGAATATGCCCAAAAAGGCCGTACAGCCGCCTATGAAGCAACGGCGACCTTTGCTAATGAAGGACACCTGTTATTAAAAGCAAAGTTAGGAGATAATGTTTTGGACCAGATTATTCAAAATCATACGGATGTATTTGCAACACCGGATGATTATAATATTGAATTTATCCCTCAAAGCGGCGTAGAAATTTCTGCGACAGGCGGAGACTTGACGATTGATTATCAGTTGGATAAAATGAATTTCGACTGGAGACTGCAACAGGGTTCCTTGGAGTTTATTCCCGGAAGCATCGAAATTTTGATTTCTCAGAAGCCGGAAATTCACATTGAATATATCGGTGATCCGCTGTATGTGCCTCCAAGTGCTGATCCAAACTATGAACCTCTTGATGTAAGGGCATAATTACAAATAGGAGTGAAAAAAATGAATATCAACACAAAGTATTTTAGCAGCCTCTCTTATACAGAGGATGAGGTGATTACTTTTCCATCCGGTATTTTCGGATTTGAAAACAATAAGCAGTTTTTGCTCATTCGATTTGAGGAGGAAAACGGCGGCCTGTTATGTCTGCAAAACATAGAGGATCCACAATTAGCTTTTATTGTTATGAATCCCTTTTGCTTCCCTTTGGGGTATGCACCAAAGCTTTCGGAAAAGGATTTAGAAAAGCTGGGCTCTCTTGATGAAAAATCACTGCTCTGCTATAATATCTGTGTATTAAACGATGATGTTAAAAAAAGCTCGGTGAATCTCCGTTGTCCTCTTATCATCAATGGAGAAACACGGCAAGCACTTCAAGTCATATTAGAGGATGACCGCTATTCATTCAAGCATCCATTTTATAAAATTTTTGAAGGAGAAAGATAAATGCTAATCTTGCAAAGAAAAGCGGGCGAAGCCATACACATAGGAGATGATATTGTTATACGCATTTCCGAAATCGGTTCAGACCGTGTGAAAATTGCTATCGAGGCACCAAAGGGGCTTTCCATTATGCGCGAGGAATTGCTGACCGCCGCACAAACCAATGTGCAATCTGCAACAACGGAAGTAGATCTTTCTTTCATTCAGCAAATGCTGCATATCGGAAAAAAACAAGAACCTCCCCGCTAAAGCGTCTTTAGACTTCCTATCTAAAGACAGCAGCTTTA
Organism: uncultured Anaerotignum sp.; assembly: GCF_934277605.1. Lineage (GTDB taxonomy): Bacteria > Bacillota > Clostridia > Lachnospirales > Anaerotignaceae > Anaerotignum_A. The sequence goes on along the minus strand of NZ_CAKQVD010000005.1, from coordinate 2,595 downwards.
AAAAAGAATGCCTCTGAACAAAACGAATGTACTGCACCCCTTTTGTGAAACCAAGCACCGCATGGTTTCACAAAAGGGGTGCTTTTTCTATGAAAAAATCAGCCCGATATGTAAATTTTGAAGTGTAACGAGCGAAATATAAAATATGGGCGGAAAGCCACAAAGCCTCTCGCCCTTCTTAATTTCAGCAAAGCTTTTCATCTCAATAAAGCTTACCAAAAAATTGCGTTCCTATCCCTCCTCCTGTTCCGAAAGGCAAAAGCCACCCTTTTTTTATTTTACTTTATTGTGCAGGTATTTCTCTCTGGTTGCCAAACCGCCACGGATATGCCGCTCCGCCTTGTTGACCTCCAAAACCGCACGGACGGATTTTGCCAGCTCCGGATCAATACGCTCCACACGGTCGGTGATGTCTTTATGTGTGGTCATCGTTTATCAGAACGCTTTCATCCAAACCGATCTCTCCCAACGGATTTAAGAAAATTTCTATATTTCCGGACTTGTCCACTTCAATTTTTTGCAGGATTCGTTTGAGCTGTGCATTTGTCATCTGCCGTATGTCCGCAATATCCTCAATCCTCTGAAAGGTGTTCTTGAGGATGCCCTCTACCTGCTCCCCTTTCGTCAAATGATAGGACACCAGCTTTAGGTTGTTTTCCAGCCGCTCCATTTCCTTTCGCATACCGCCGATTTTTTCATTCAATTCCTCTCTTGAAATCAAATCATCCGTATACATTTCCATGTATCTTTCCCTCGATTTTTTCAGCTTCGCAATCTGCGCTTGCAGTAAAGCCGCATATTCCAAATTTTCGTCCTTTGCCTTATAAATGCGCTGAAATTCCTTCACAAAATATTCCGTTACCCTTTTTTTGCTTTTCAGGATATTCATAAAATATTCCTGTAACCTGTCTATCAGCTCATCCTCATCCAAAGCAACACAGTTCGGGCAGCTTTCCACGCCCTTTCCGTTTCGTCCGGAGCAAACCCACCGAATGTATGTATTTTTATATTGCCGCACAATGCGTCGGTAAGACCACCCACATTCCTTGCACTTAATCAGCGTAGAAAACAAATGCTTGTTGCTCTGGCGTTCATGCCCCATGTGGAAGGCATCGTTTCGCTCCCGCATAATTTCCTGCACCGCCGCAAAGGATACATCATCAATGATACGCAATTCCGGGCGCTCCACCACGCACCACTCCGCTTCATCCTTCGCCCTCCGCTGTCCCGTCAGAAAATTGCTGACCTCCTGCTTCCCGTTGATAATTTTCCCTGTATACAGCTCGTTTGTTAAAATGCGGCAAATCGCATTTTGGCTCCATTTGCAGCTTCGCTTTGTTCTCAAGCCGCTTTCATTCAGCATATTGGCAATCTTGGCAGTGCCATAGCCCTCCTCCAGATACCACCTGTAAATTTGCTTTATCGTTTCGGCCTCCGCTTGATTGATGGTAAGATGAAAATAATCCCCAATGATTTTGTCATAGCCGTAAACGATATTAGGAACCCTCCCCTTTTCGGCATTCAATTTTTTCCCAAACTTGACTCGCTTGGAGGTATTCGCACTTTCCTCCTGCGCCAATGCACCGAAAATGGTCAGCACAAATTCGCTGTTTCCCATGCTGGTCATATTGGCAGTCAAAAATTGCGTTTCAATCCCTAACGCCTTCAGCTTGCGGATATTCTGCAAAAGGTCAACGGTATTTCTCGCAAAACGGGAAATATCCTTTACCACAACCAAATCAAATAAACCATGCTGTGCATCCTTCATCATGCGAAGAAACTCCTTGCGGTTCTTGATTTTCGTACCCGAAATGCCCTCGTCTGCATAAAGTCCCACAAGAGTATCCCCCGTCCGCTTTGTGTATTCCGCAAAAAAGCCCTTCTGCGCCTCCAAGCTGTTCAGCTGATCCTCCTTATCGGTAGAAACTCGACAGTACGCCGCTATATTCATATCCTCCACCCCTTCTGTATTCCTTCCATTGCCAAGCTACATCTTGAGTGTAATCTAAATGCTTTTTTACGCAAAAAGGCTGCCGCCAAATTGATGACATATCAAAAAGGTATCCCATGCCATTTGCATAGAATACCCCGAATGTTATGTACTCTCCTTGTTTGCAGCAGTCCTAATCAACGTCTCCACCCTGTTTGCGTTCGTTTCAACGAATACCTTGAGTAAATGATTGGCGGTCTCTCCCATTGTATTTGGATTATGAAAGGTATACTTCAATTTTTGTTTTTTCACAATGGAATCTACACCTCCTCGTTTCCTTTTTCTTATACTATGAAATTGCTTTACAAAATAGTACAAGCATTCTTTATGCTTGCAGACGGCAAAGGAAACTCTGATTTATTCTGGTGCATACCCTCTATCACTCTATCACCGGAACATATCGGGCATTTCTCTCCACTGGAACGAGCCTTAACGCTTGTCTGCCATTCGTGACCGCAAGCACCTTTCCACCATACTTTTTTATTTGAACCAAAGGTAATATCATCAGGCGTAAGCGTTAAATTCTTTTCCGACCACTCCGAAGCAAGCTCCGGGTGTACTTCTGCTAAACTGTTATTCATAGCCAAACCTCAACCTCCTTGTGC